>JAPOLP010000640.1 GCA_029977045.1 Planctomycetota bacterium | reverse complement strand
CGCGACGATCAACAGGGCGACCGGCTTCGTCCGGGATAAAACGATAAAACTCACATCCAGCGTTCGGGGGCATCGGCTGACGAGGGACGCTTTCAACGGCGTGGCGTGCGTCTTGAGGTTCAGGCGTGCTTGAGGGAGTCATCGCGGTCCTTCAAGACAATTTCTACTTCACATCCAGCCGTCGCTTGAGGTCTGCAACCAAGGTTGTGGCGACCTCCGGCTGATCACTGGCGGCGTTGCGGGTTTCGGCTTCGGGGGTGCGGTGGTCGTAGAGTTCGATGTGGCCGTCTTTGTGCTGGATCAGGCGGTGGGTCTGGGTGCGGATGGTTCTGGCGCTGGTGTAGGAAATCGCGTCGTGGCCGGGGGCGGTGGGGGTGTTGAGGATCGGGCGCAGGGAGACGCCGTCGGAGAAGTCCGGGTGCGGCAGACCGGCGAGGTCGGCGATGGTGGGGAAGATGTCGATGGTCTCGACCATCGATTCGGTGGGCTCGCCGGGGGACTTGATGCCGGGGTGAGCGATGATCAGCGGCGAGTGCAGCGACTCTTCAAACAGAGCGTGCTTGCCCCAGATCGAGTGCTCGCCCAGATGCCAGCCGTGGTCGCCCCACAGGACAATGATCGTGTTAGCCGCCGCGCCGCGAGCCTGCAGTCGATCCAGAATCCGACCGACCTGAGCATCGGCGTACGACACGCAGGCGGCGTAGTGGCGGCGGACTTCGGTCGCGAACTCGGGATCGGCGTTCGGGTTCCGGCCCCAGCGCTGATACTTCATGAACTCGCCCGAACCGTGCCACGTCGTCTTGCCGCTCGGCTTTGCCGGATGCGGAATCGGAGGCAGCTCGACGCCGTCGTACAGGTCCAGGTACTTCTGCGGGGCTCCAAACGGCAGGTGCGGACGGATGATGCCGACGGCCAGGAAAAACGGCTTGTCGGTGTCCTGGGCCGTCAACTGGTCGAGCTGCTGCAGAGCCTCGTCAGTGATCAGGCCGTCCGGGTAGATCGAGTCCGGGCCGTCGACTGCCTGGAACACGGCCATCGCTTTGGCGTTGTCGCGAATTTCGCCATTGGCCAGCCCGTGCATCGCTCCGCGAGGATGCTGCCACGGACCGGCAGGCAGCAGGTGCCGGTCCCACGAATTCGGCATCTCGATGATCGTGTTGTCGTCCCAGTCCGCTCCACCACGCCCGCCCGGATGGTGCGAGACCTTGCCGACGGAAACTGTCGTGTAACCTCGTTCGCGGAACCACGCGGGGAAGCTCGGCGGCACGGATTCCGGATTCTTCTTCACCCGCTCGCCCCGCGCGAACAACGCACCGTTGCCATACGGACCGTACATGCCCGTCAGCAGTGCATACCGCGACGCTCCACACGTCGGAGCCTGCACATAATGCCGCCGAAACGCCCGCCCCCGAGCCGCCAGCGCATCGATGTTCGGCGAGTGAATGTAGTCCTTCCCGAAACATTTGAGTTCGGGCCGCAGGTCATCGACGCAGAGCAGCAGCACATTCCGCTTTTCAGCAGCGAACAGGGGAGATGTGGCGACGATGAGGCAGGCAAGAAGCCAGAGTCGGGCAGCGAAGCGGAACGTCATGGAGAGCCTGTGAAGTAGAGGTTCGGGATCGAGTTGCGTCGCAGGGTAGCAAAGACTCGGTGAAAAGACGCACCGCCGTCTCATCACAGACGTGAGGAACGGGCCGCGAAGGTCTCAGGAAACGGTTGCTTCCTCGGCGGGACGGAATTTGCGACGATCCCCGAATGACTCAAGGCGAGGTCTATATTCGAGCCGACCAGACGGGGCTGTCGTACGACGGTCGTTCGTTGAGCCTGCGCGATGTCAGCTTCTCGATGCAGCGTGGCGAGTTCGTCTCGATTGTCGGACCGTCCGGCTGCGGTAAGTCGACGCTGCTGCGGCTGGTGGCCGGGCTGCGAAGTCCGTCCAGCGGAACTCTGACGGTTGATGGCCGTGTGCCCGGCGACTCTGGGACGCGGACTTCGTTCGTGTTTCAGGAGCCGAATCTGCTGCCGTGGCGAACGGTCCGCGGCAACGTCGGGCTGCCTCTCGAACTGGAGCGGCAAGCCGCGACCGCGTCTGCCGAAGTCGATTCGAAGATCACGCAGGCGATCCGGCTTGTCGGCCTGAACGAGGGCGACGATGGCAAGCGACCGCGGCAGCTTTCCGGCGGGATGCGGATGCGCGTGTCGCTCGCGCGGGCGCTGGTGATCGAGCCCGAGATTCTGCTGCTCGACGAACCGTTCGCGGCACTCGACGACATTCTGCGGCAGCAGCTCAACGAGGAACTGCAGCGCATCTGGCATCAGCGCCGCTGGACCGGGCTGTTTGTGACGCACAACGTTGCCGAGGCTGTGTTCCTCAGTCAGCGGGTGCTGGTAATGAGCCGCTCGCCGGGCACGTTGCTTGCCGACGTGCCAGTGCCGTTCGACTTCCCCCGCGAGCCATCTCTGCGGGCGTCGTCTGAGTTTGCGAAGCTTGTCGGCGAAGTCAGCACCCAACTGCGTCAGGCCGCGGAGGGCGCGGCATGACGACTTCGCGGAACTCGAACGGAAGCGGAAAACGTCTCGGCGAGCTGGCTCTGCAGATCGCTGGCCCCGTCGCCGTGCTGCTGTTGATCGGTGGCGTCTGGCAGGGCTGCGTGACGGCGTTTGAACTGAAACCGTTTTTGCTGCCTGGTCCGCTGAAGGTTCTCGAAGCCGCGAGCAGCAATGCCGCAAAGATTGCCGCCGCGACCGGGCGAACCGCTCTGGCGGCAGTCGGCGGTTTTCTGGCGAGCCTCGCAGCCGGAACTCTGATCGCCTGTGGGTTCAGCCAGTCGAAGCTGATCCGGACGAGTTGCTATCCCTACGCGATCTTTCTGCAGACTGTCCCGATCGTCGCGATCGCTCCACTGATCATCACCTGGTTCGGCAGCGGTTTTCGCAGCGTCGTGATCGTTGCGTTCATCATCAGCCTGTTCCCGATCATCACGAACGCGACCGCCGGGATGCTGGCGATCGATCCCGATCTCAGCGACCTGTTCCGACTGCATCGAGCCAGTCGGCTGCAGGTCTGGCTGAAACTGCGGCTGCCAAATTCCGTCCCACACATTCTGACGGGGGCTCGAACAAGCAGCGGGCTGGCAGTCATCGGTGCAATCGTCGGCGAGTTCTTCGCGGGTTACGGCAGCGATAACTACGGCCTCGGCTATCTGATCCTGCAGACGTCGAACCAGCTGCGCACGGCGGAGTTGTTCGCCTGCGTGATCGCCTCGACGCTGCTGGGCATTGCGATCTTCGCGTCGATGGGCATGATCCATGCGACAATTCTGCGCCGCTGGTATGATGCCTGATTCAGCATTTCTCAGAGTGAATGAGTCGTCTTCTGACCTGACGCAAAGTCGCAGAGCCGCAAAGATTTCGCAAAGAAAGCCCATTCGCAGGTTTCGTCTGAAATTCACAAGTCAGAGATATATCTCCGAGTTGGCACTTTCATTTGAGGTGCTGGATCTCCGGAAGCTCTTTGCGAACCTTTGCGACTTCGCGGCTTTGCGTCAGACAAACGTTTCGTTGTGATCCAGATTCAGACCGACAAAGACACCCCAATGCACCTGTTCGATACCAACTTCGCGACCATCGACTGGGTGATCGTTGCCGCGTATCTCGCGATTTCGATCGTCGTTGGTATCTGGGCGAATAAGTATGTCGGCAACCTGTCCGGCTATCTGGTCGCCGGTCGGACGCTGCGGATTCGGCTGGCTCTGGCGACGATGACGGGCACGGAAATCGGGCTCGTTACCGTGATGTACTCGGCCGAGTTGGGTTTTCTGCAGCAGTACGCGTCGCTGTATCTGGCTGTGTATGAGTTCGTCATTCTGCTGGCGATCGGCCTGACCGGCTTTGTCGTTTATCGCCTGCGGGAAACCGGCGTGATGACGATTCCGGAGTTTTACGAGCAGCGGTACTCGCGCGGCGTCCGCGTGCTCGGTGGTGTGATGATGGTCCTCTCCGGCGTGCTGAATATGGGCCTGTTTCTGAAAGCCGGGTCGCTGTTTCTGGTTTCGATCACGGGTTTTCACGGTGAGCTGGGCCTCAAGCTGATCATGACCGCCCTGCTGATGCTGGTTCTGTTTTAAACGGTGCTCGGCGGGATGATTTCCGTCGTGATCACCGACCTGATTCAGTTCGCGGTGCTGGGCACGGCGATGGTCATCGTCACGTATTTCGTCGTGGCGAATACGGG
>JAPOLP010000584.1 GCA_029977045.1 Planctomycetota bacterium | reverse complement strand
CTTTGCCAGGCCGATCAGGTTGCGGCTGTGTCCAGGAGCGACGTCCGGGTACACGTCCACGAGGATCCTGCCGGCGGTCGTGTCGAATTCGACCTGGTAGGTGTTCTTGTCAAAGTCGACGTCTTCCAGTGCGGCGTCAACTTCCGCTCGTCGGTTCGCAGCCATGGTTGTCTTTCTTAGGGAGACGAGAGTGAGAGCTGGGGGATGTCGGATAAGGCATCGTCTGTCATCCGAGTTGAAGGGACGATGGAAACCGGGCAGCATTCCCGATCTGCAGCCGCCCCTGTACCTCGAACCTCAGCCCGCAGCCGAAGCCAATGAGTACCTTAGAGCCCCGCTGGCGAGTCGTCGACTTTGCCGATCTTCCTGGCGTCCCCTGCCCATGCGGCACGGCGAAGCGAGCGTTTGCTGACGTCGAGGACTACCCGGCGACCGTCCACGTCACGGAGATCAAGGAAGATGCCGAGCTGCACTATCACAAGCGACTGACTGAGACCTACTACGTGCTGGAATGCGGCCCCGACGCGCAGATGCAGCTCGACGACGAGTTCATCCCGCTCAAGCCAGGCACCTGCATTATGATCCCGCCGGGCGTGCGTCACCGGGCGATCGGGAAGATGAAGATCATCAACGTCGTGATCCCGAAGTTCGATCCGAGCGACGAGTTTCTGGACTGACGATCCTGCAGCTCTGACGCTGGTCTCGGGTGGCTGGGGTTGAGGAGTGAGGCACGAGCGACGAGCCCCCAGTTGTTTGGCGCCGTCAACGGTTTGCGGCAAGCAGACAGCGAGGCTGTGGGCTCGCTGCACTCGACCACAGGCACCCGATGGGCGTCCGCTCGGGCTGAGTTCCTGAGAATCCAACTACCTTTCAGCGCACAGAAAAACCCGCCGTGGCGGACCACGGCGGGTTTCTGGCTGTATTCACAGATGCAGAACTCTGGTCAGGATCTGGTCCTTCGCGACATCCCTGCCGCTCCGGCGGAAACTTCCCCTGGCATTTGTTCCCGACCCATCGCGTGCAGATTGCGGGTTACGCAAGCTGCTTTTTGCGACCGACCAGCGTCCGAATTCGCTCAGCAAGCAGAGCGGAGTCGAACGGCTTGCGGAATGTTTCATTGAAGATCGTGCGGTCGAATCCGGCCGCATTATCTTCGTCGCTCAGCAGACCGATCAGAACGGTTTCGGCGTATTCGGGATTACGGCGAAGGTTCTGAGCAATCAGCAGGGCATCGTTGCGGCCCATTGCGAAGTCAACGACGACGCAATCGGGATGCAGCGATTCGGCCTGAATTCCGGCCTCAAAGCCACTCTGGGCGTACTCGATCTTAAAGTCTTCCACACCCATCATCTCGTTGAGGCTGGCCTGAATAGGCGCTTCAGCTCCAACCAGCAGGATCTTACCCATCGCTTCGTCTTCGAGTTCGCCGAGTGGCATCCCGTGTTCCTTGAGGAACCGGATGAGATGCTCACGCGGGATTCGACGATCCTGCGAGCCGGGGATTCTGTAGCCACGGAGGCGACCAGAATCGAACCATTTGCTGACAGTACGGGGTGCAACTTTGCAGATCTTTGCTACCTGTCCAGTAGTGAAGATCGTCTTCATCGCGGGCTCCAGTTTCAGTTCTATGCAGTAGAGGAAATTCTCTGACTGCACCCCCCTACGATGGCTGGCTCTCCTGGCCGTCGGATCCTTCGTCCTTTCCGAGAGCCACCGTGGTGTTGGGTCGGGGTTTGTCTCCAGTTACCGGGTGAATCAGCAGCTCCCGCCGATTTCACCTGCCTTACGTCGGCAACACACAACTGAGGACTTTCAGACTCCGTTTCTTCTTCCTCGAGGAAACTCATTTTCCAGGGGTGTTCCGGGAACCTCTTGCCCAGCTTGCCAAGCCGGCCAGGAGATGATCCTGACTTCTGCGAATGGACGTTCAAAACTCCCACGCACTTCCGTCAGCAACAGAAGACACACGCCAATCGCCATCGCGTCTGTCTTCCTGAGCGGCTCTCCCTGCCGCCCTACTCCCGTGTTCGACCAGCGGATTCGCATCCGAGTCCTGCCTCCCTCCAAGTCGCAGGACACGTCCACGCAGCCGTTGACCGACTGACCTGTATTTTCGACCCAACCAGGTCGAGGACTTTAGGACGATTAAGCCCGTGTCAAGGTCAGAATCGGCTTTCGTCGCTTAGTCGCGCGGCCCGGCACGACCGGAGAGGCGAATCCAGACCGGGAATCTTCAGAATCTTCGATCCAATTCGGAGTTCTGTTCATGTGGAGGCGTCTGCCACATCAGAGAACCGTTACAGCCGGAACAACAGGCCGTCTCAATCACTCTGCCTCAAACTGGCTGACCGGCAGGGGCGGGATCAGCAGTGGAATTGAATTCTGCTGACGCCTGGGCCGGCTGTAGCGGATAGTCACGATTGTCGGGCTCTGAGTATTCCACCGTGGCCAGCCATCTGACGAGAAGGCTTCTGCCGGATACCATCTTCCGCGATCGTTCCGTTACTTCCATCGATCTCAGAGGCAGACGCTGTGTTGAACTCCGAAGATTTGAAGAACCTGCTGGCAGCCATTCAGTCCGGCGAACTGACCGTTGAGGCGGGCCAGGCACAGCTTCAGTCGCGGGACGCTTACGCGACCGCCGAATCTGCCGAGCTGTGTCTCGATACCGGTCGAGCCGCTCGCTGCGGGCTCCCGGAAGTCGTTTATGGACCTGGAAAGTCGACAGACGCCCTCGTCACTGCTTTCCGAACGCTGAGTAAAGCCGGTCAGCCGTGTCTGGCGACACGAGTCTCAGCGGAGCAGACCGCAGCCGTCCGCTCCGCGTTTCCCGATCTGATCGCCAACGATCTGGCACGGACAATCCGCCTGCCTCGGCCTGATCTCAAAGGCGACTCGCGAGCCACGCCGTCCGAAAAGGTCTTCGTCGTTTCGGCAGGTACGAGTGACCGGCCCGTTGCCGAAGAAGCACTGGAAACACTGCTCTGGGCCGAATGTGATGCTGAGCTGATTCTGGACATTGGCGTTGCAGGGCCACAGCGTCTGCTCAAGAACGTCGACCGGCTGCGGGAAGCCGTTGCGATCGTCGTCGTCGCCGGAATGGAAGGCGCGCTGCCGTCGGTCGTCGCCGGACATGTCGCCTGCCCGGTCTTCGGCGTGCCAACGAGCGTCGGTTACGGAGCCTCGTTCGGCGGCGTCTCTGCACTGCTTTCGATGCTCAACAGCTGCGCCGCCAACGTCGCCGTCGTGAATATCGATGCGGGATTCAAGGCCGGCTATCTGGCGGCGCTGGTTGCCAGGAAAGGCTGACGCCGGTGGCAGCCAACGGTCTGCCCGTATAAAGGCGCAACTGACCGGCCCGTTGTCAGCCCAGGACAAAGTCCCGGATTTTCGACGTCAAAAATAACGAAGCCCCAACGTCGCTGGCATAGGGACAGTCCTTCGGGCCTGAGTTGCAGTCGACTTCTCTGGTCGATCCTCGGGCTAGACGTGAACTCGCTAAACCGGCACAACGCCGGTCGGCTACCACGTCGCCAGCGGCAGGGTTTTCCAGAGGACGAAGGCGACGGGCCCGCTGTAGAGGACGCTGTCGAGGAGGTCGAGCAAGCCGCCGAAGCCGGGCATCAGGTTGGCGGCGTCCTTCTTCTCGACGTCGCGTTTGATGAGCGATTCCGCGAGGTCGCCGATGAGGCCGACGACTCCGATCACAGCGCCATAAAGCAGTGACCAGCCAGTCGGGCACGGTGCGGCTCCGTCGAAAAAGTAGCCGGGTGCGAAGTGCAGCCAGACCCAGCAGGCAAGGCTGGAACCGAGCAGTGCGCCAAAGCCCCCCATGCGCGTCTTGCCGGGGCTCAGTCGCGGGACGAGCTTCGCTTTCCCAAACAGTCGACCGAGCGTGTAGCCGCCGATGTCTCCGCACTTCGCTCCGATCACCAGAGACGCGAGAACGAGATAGCCGGCCTGTGCGCCGGCGACCCAGCGGAGCTGCACCGTCACAGCGATAAGTGCTCCGAGATACGAAACGCCGAGCAGGTCAGCTCCAACGGTCTCCATGCTGCGACCAGGTTCGCGGTATCGAATTGCGCTGCGCAGGAAAACCAACAGCAGACTCAGCGACAGCGCGGTCATCGAGGCACCGAGACTCGACAGTTCCGCGTCGTAAAGCTGGCCGTACCAGGCGGCGAGTACGACGGCGGTTGAACAGCCGCCGATCAGAGGAAACGAGGGATCGAACGAGCGTGTTCGCAGCAGGTCGGCGAATTCGTAACTGCCTCGCCAGACCAGCAGGATGCACAGGCCGAGCAACCAGAACGCCGACTCACCGGAGCGATGATCGATCACGAAGATCGCAATCAGAAGAGGAATCAGAACCGCCGAGACTGCCAGTCGCCATTCGAGCATGAATTGCGTTCCCTGTTGCTGCGATTCCGGTCGTCAGTTGGAGCTATATCGGTCATCACATGAAGGAATGCGTCGAAACCAGCTTCCCGATTTCATACCAGCACGAAGCGCAAGCGAGCGAAGTGCAGTCAAGACATTCACTCGCT
>JAPOLP010000052.1 GCA_029977045.1 Planctomycetota bacterium | reverse complement strand
GGCAACCTGCTCGGAACCGAACAGAGCGGGCACATCGCGACGGTCGGGTACGAGCTGTACTGCCAGTTGCTGGAGAACTCGGTCCGGCAGCTCAAGAAGGAGCCGAAGAAACGCGACGACCACGTGACGCTCGAACTGCCCGGCTCAGCGTTCTTCCCGTCGAGCTACGTGCCGCCTGGCAAACCGAAGATCGAGGTCTATCGGCGACTGTCGTCGCTGACGACTCTGGAGCAACTTGGGGACTTTACGGAAGAGCTGCGGGATCGCTTCGGGCCGATTCCCGACGACGCTCAGCGGCTGATCGACCAGCAGGAAGTGCAGATTCTGGCACGTCTGTGGCAGGTCACGCGGATTCATCTCGAAGAT
The DNA here is from genome assembly GCA_029977045.1 of Planctomycetota bacterium. Lineage (GTDB taxonomy): Bacteria > Planctomycetota > Planctomycetia > Planctomycetales > Planctomycetaceae > JAPOLP01. Next base: position 13,501 of record JAPOLP010000052.1, on the reverse strand, counting down.
GGCTATCTGGTTCTGACCTATCGTGACCGGAAATACATGAATCTGCTCAAGGAAACCCGGCTCAAGTCACGTCTGCGGATCGTCGATCATCGTCAGGCGTGCTTCGTTCTGAAGAACCCGGACGCCTCTCCCCGGGCGCTTCTGGGCACGCTGAAGAAGATATTGGCGCCTTTTTCAGGGTAGTCATATACTCGCGGACCCTTCTCGGAAGTCGGATCGCCGGTCGCGCTCAGCACATCTCCTCTCCGGTGTTCGGCCCGTCACGTTCTGAATGGATGCAGAACCATGCCTTTTCGCACGGCCCTTGCGCTGTCTGTTCTCGCTTTCTGTCTCGTCGGTTGCCGCAGCCCCAAAGCCGAAGGTCCCGGTTTTCTGTCCGGGATGTTCAACCGCGACAAAGGCACCGAGAAGAACGTTCCGCCACGCAAGCAGGAACTCGCCGACGTTCGCAGCGAACTCGATCGCCTGAAGGCCGATGCGGAAGCCAGCGAGGCTGGACTGCCACCGGGGAGTAGCGGCTCCTCGACGATCAGCCTGACCGACTACTCGAACCAGAACGACGTCCCTGTCGAGCTGACCGGAGCGACGGTTGTAGCCGAGGTGAACTCGACGCCGATCTTCGCCGACGACGTTCTCAAGGCCTCACGGTTTTACGGCCAGCTTCAGGCGCAGAAAGACAAGCTGACTCCCGAGCAGATCAACGAACTCCGCTCACAGATCATTCGCAACGAACTGCAGGATCACATTCAGAAGGCGGCTCTGTCCTCGGCCCTGGTGCAGGACTTGAAGGACGAACAGCGTGAGCAGCTTGACCAGCAGATCGACCGCCTGTTCGAGCAGCATGTGCAGAACGAACTGCTGCCGAACTACAAGGTCAAGACGCGGCTCGAACTGGAACGCATCCTCGAAGAACAGGACTCGACGATCGAGTCGCTGAAAGCATCTTTCGCGGCGCTCGAGATGGCGAAGTTCTACATCAGCCAGCAGCTCGAAAAGACGCAGAAGCTAAGCCGCACCGAACTGCAGGAGTGGTACGACGCTCATAAGGAAAACTACCACAACCCCGAACGCGTGAACTGGCAGCAGATTCGGATTCGTAAAGGTGACGATCCGGCGGCAGCTGTTGAGAAGCTCCGGGCTGCGGTCATCGATCTGAAAGCGCAGAAGCCATTCGACGAAGTTGCGAAGCTGCATTCCGATGGCCTGAAGGCGGAGGACGGCGGCAATTGGGGCTGGACCACACGAGGCAGCCTGGCCAACGAACAGATCGAACGAGCGATCTTCGGACTTACCCCCGGCAAGATCAGCGCCCCGATCGAAACCGACGACGCGTACTACATGGTCCGCGTGATCGAACACGAAGAGGAAAGCTACACGCCGTTCGACGACGTGCAGGAAGCAATTAACCAGAAACTCTTTGGCGAAGCCCGCATGGCCGCCGCTGACAAGGTGATCAACGACACTCTCGCGTCGGCCAGCATCCGCACGATTTTTGATGGGCAGAAGTAGTCTGGTCGCAGAGTTTTCGACGCCGAAGGGCTCGTGTCGTTCAGTCGCCATGCGCCTTCGTGCCAACGGTCACTGTGACAGATCAGCCTTTAACGGCTGTTACTCGTACAGTGCCGCAAGCTGTTCTTCGTAGCGGTCGATGATGTGACGGCGGCGGACCTTGAGCGTCGCGGTCAATTCGCCATCGGACACCTGAAACGGGCGGGCGAGGAGCAGGAACTTTTTGACTCGCTCCGGCTGGCTGACCTGCTCCATGACCAACTGGATTCGTTCTTCGAAAAACGCGAGCAGTTCCGGCGCCGTGAGAAACTCATCGTCGGTTGTCAGCTCGACGTTCCGTTCGTTGGCGACGGTCTGCAGTCTGCCAAAGTCGGGGGCGATCAGGGCGCTGACGAACTTCCGACCGTCGCCGTACACAACGGCCTGATCGATGTACTCGTCGCGGCTGAGGATGCGTTCGAGTTCTGCCGGAGCGATGTTCTTCCCTGACGACGTGACGAACAGGTCCTTCTTGCGGTCCGTGATGAACAGGAAGCCGTCCTCGTCGAGCCGTCCGACGTCGCCGGTCTTCAGCCAGCCGTCTTCGATCGTTTCGTTCGTCGCATCCTCGTTCTTCCAGTAACCACGCATGACGTGCGGGCCGCGTGTCAGGATCTCACCGTCGTAAGCGATGCGAACGTCAACGTCGCCGAGTGCCTTGCCGACCGAGCCAATCCGGTACTGCTCGATACTGTTGAACGAGATGACTGGCGAGGTTTCCGTCAGGCCGTAGCCCTCCAGAAGCGGCAGTCCGGCAGCGAAGAAGCCTTCGGCGATCTGGCGAGGCAGTGGAGCACCACCCGACGTGAGTTGCTTGATTCGCGGGCCGAAGACGCTTCGCAGGGCGGAGTTGCGGGTTTCCTCATCGAGCGTCGCGACGCTGTTCCAGACCTTCTCGTACACGCGCGGGACCGACGTCAGCCAGTGCGGTTTGATCTCGCCAAGATTGCTCATCAGCGTGTCGACGGACTCGGCGAGCGCGACCGTGACACCGGCGATTGACGTCAGATAGTGGTCGACACAGCGAGCGTAAATGTGGCTGTAGGGCAGCCAGCTCAGCAGTGTGTCTTCGATCGTGATGAACGAGATTTCGCACGTCGACGCGGCGTTACACAGCAGGTTGCCGTGCGTCAGCATGACGCCCTTCGGGTTCCCGGTCGTTCCGCTGGTGTAGATGATCGTCGCGAGTGATTCGGAATTCAGATCGGCTTCCCGGCGCTGAACTTCCTGCTGAGCCGCGTCCAGGGCATCGCTGGAAAGCTGATGCCGCAACTGCGTCCAGGAAAGCACGCGAATACGATCAGAGCGGCTCTCGATTGGCTCAAACGAAACCAGAAACTCCAGCAGCGGCAGCTCATCCAGGACCTCGAACACCTTGTCGGCCTGCGCCTGATTGCTGACAACGATGCCGCGTGATTCGCTGTGGCCGACCTGAAAAGCAACCTGCGCCGGCGCCAGCGGCGCGTGCAGAGGAACATCAGCCGCGCCGGCACTCAGGATCGCATGATCGGCGATCAGCCACTCGAACCGATTTTCAGACAGGATCGCGATGCGATCGCCGGGCTGGACTCCAAGATCGATCAGTCCAGCCGCTGCCTGATCTGCCTGTCGGCGATAGCTGTTCCATGAAATGTCGTGGTAGAGGCCATGCTCCGGAAACCGCAGCGCGACTCGCGGACCAAGTCGTTCGGCTTGAGAACGGTGCATCGCACACAGGCTGGGCCACTGACTCATGACAGGCTCCGATGTCGGTTCGTGCGTCAGTCTGGTGAACTTCCGGCATTCTCATGTTGAGGCGAGGGTGACTTACCTGCGGCAGTCTCGCTGTCTGAGAGGATTTCGTCATCGGCATCTGTGCCGCTGCGGGTGGCCGTGTCGTTCTTCGACCAAACAGCAGGCAGTGCTTCCATGACGTTTCTGACGAACAGCTCGCAGCCTGCGTACGAGAGATGGCAGACGTCGCAGTAGTTGTCGCGACCGGTGATCAGTTCCGCCTGCTCAATCAACAGGACGTTTTCCTCGGTCGCCAGTTCCCGAATGGCGTCGTTCTGCGCTTTCATGATCGCAGGAACGTGCTCAGGCAGGCCCCAGTCTTCTACCGGCATTCCGAACGGGCCTTTGCCGTAGCCGTACGCGCCGCTGAGGTAGGTCTCGCGGTCATAACCGGGTTCAATGTAGTGCCCGAACGTCATCAGGACCGGAGTTGAACCTGCCTTGCGGGCAAGGTGAATGATCTCCCGGAGATTCTTTTTGATTGCGGGAGGCGTCTTGATTGTTGCCCCGAAGGGAAGCATTTCCTCGTCCGGTCGCGAACGCACGGCGTAGCGTTCCACGGTATTGACGATCGCGTCCTTCAGGTAAACCCGTCCGGCTTCGAGTCGGCGGTCGAAAGAATTGAACCAGCTGCAGTGCTGGTACCCGATTTTAAAACGGTCATCGGGAATGTAATTCATCGGGACGTCGTTGATGCCGTTGTAGACGAGTACGAAGTCAAACGGCTTGTCCGCGATCCGTGTGTACTTCAGTGCGGAGTCGCGGGAGTTATGCGCGGCCCGGGCCACCACATAAACGCTGGCGTCGAGGTCCTGCCGTTTGGCAATGTAATCCTCGAAGTAGGGACCGGTCTGCTCCATGACGGAACCGCCGAGCAGCAGAATGTCGAGACGATTGTCGTCCAGCGAAGGCGTCGCAGCGACGATCTCATCTTCAAAGACCTCGCGGTAAAAGTGCTGCCAGACCAGGTCCTGCGACGGTTCGGTGTGCGGCAGCTGGTCGTATTGAATCCACCAGAACAACGCGATCCCGCCGATTCCCAGCAGACCCAGCCAGACCAGATAAATCGAGGCAAACAGAATCCGCTTGGCCGGAGACCTGCGGGGTCCTGGAGTTTTCTGCGGTCTCGACGATGGCTGGTTGGTGCGGGAAGCAAGCATGGCAGTCGGGCGGGCGCTGGTCTGGCGAGGAGAAGACTCGCGAAAACGAATTCCATTGCTGCAGTTTCAATGGGCCGATCGTACGATCACGCGGCAGGATCGTAATGGCGATCGAATGTTTCCACACCGTCGCGGGAAGCGAGAACGCTCAGCAACCCATTCAGGAGCGAAGGCGTTTCCACGGAGCAGCGGAGTTCAAAGAGTAACGATGGATGACTGGGACGACGCGGAAGACGCATTCGATGACTATCCAGATGATTCGGACGAGAGCGCCGAAACAGTTGCCTGCAATGCCTGCGGACGTGACGTCTACGAAGAGGCTGCGATGTGCCCCTACTGCGGAGAGTTTCTGACTGCGTCAACGTCCGCCTGGGACGGTCGTCCGGGCTGGTGGGGTGCGATCGGTTTTGTGGGCATCATCGCCGTGATTCTGGTGCTGCTGAGACTGGTAATCTGACTGCGAAGACGGCTCCGACGGTCGACCGGGAAACTATACTCACTCGAACGATCCGACTTTCATCCACAACGGGAAGCTTCCTGTGAATACGCATCGGGCGAGTGTTGTTGAACCTGGCAGCAGCTTCGAGCCGCATCATGCGCGAGCTGGCTGGGTGAAGGTTGCTGTCGCCTGCGGCATCCTGCTAACGGTCGCTGCCGTGACGGCGATCTGGCTCGGAGTTCGACAGGCACAGCGGGAAGCGGCGTACGAAAAGCTGGCCGCTGAAGCACGGCCGCTTCTGCAGCGGAGCCTCAACGAGCAGGCACTCGATGCACTTTCGGCACTCGATGGCACTTCGGCGCCGCCAGAGAACCGCTATCTGAAGGCGATCGCACTCGAACGGCTGCAGCGTTTCGAAGCGGCCAACGCCGAAATCCGTCTGGCGATCGAGGACGCTCCGAAGAATCCAAAGTACAAGGCTTACGAACTGAAGCTGCGGCTGTTTGCCCGCGACCGCGACAGTATCGACCAGCTCATCGAACTCAACCGCGATTATGCGTCAATTGGAGCTGTCGCTCTGCTGGCGACGTACGGTTTTCAGGCAAAGACTGTTCTGCTGAGTACGGAGAACAAGCCCGAAGCCGCGACCTATCACGATCAGCGCAGGGAGCAGACACTTTCGACCGCGCTGACGCTCTCCCGAGAGATTCCCGAGCTGTATCCCGAACTGCTGCAGTTCACTCTGAGAGAGAAGCGGTACGAAGACTCATTGCGACTGGTCGACGAACTGCTGGCATTTGATCCTGACCATCTGGAGCTGAGAAACGAGAAGGTCAAACTGCTGATCGCTCTGAAGCGGGTCGACGACGCTGTGAAGCTCGCAGAGATTTTATACAAGGAGACGGGCAGTACGAAACAGGGCGCTGAGTACCTTGCGGCGATCGTTGCTCAGGCCTCGGACAAGTCCGAGCACAAACAGATGCTGCAGCGGCTGATGGGTCTGTACCCGTTCAGCACCCAAATCCCGTCACGGTTCGCGACATATCTGACGCGGACCGGACACCTGGATGAAGCGCAGGAACTGCTGGCCGAGTCCCTCAAAAAGCATTCGGACGACAGGAACAAGGAAGCGCTGGTCTTTGCGGCGATCACGCTGCCTCTGGAAGTCAATGCAGCTGACCAGGCTGAGGAAATGCTGCGCAAGTATCGCCTGCAGCTCAAAGATCCGCTGCTGGTCGACTACTTTGAAGCGAGGATTCTGTACCTGCGGAAACGTCACAGCGATGCCGTACGGCGGATGCTCAATATCGTCGAGGCTGCCAAGGCGGACGGCGGCGGTTCGCGGCAACTGGCCGCCGAAGCACTGAGCTGGGTGCAAACCATCCTGGCCGACAAGGTTCTGGCCGAGCAGATGGAACTGGTGATCGAGGCGTCGAAGAAATCAGCCGGCGCGCGGCGCATCGAAGTACGGGTCGCTGACGAGGAGTCGGAGTCCGGCAACGAACCGGCAGCGTCGGACAAGCCGACGGACAAACCAGAAGCCGCGGCACCGCAAACATCCGTCAGCACGGCGAGCGATGCACCGCCTGAGACGGACCCGCCCGCCGGTGCAGTTCCCAAGGATTGAGCGGGCTTCGCGACGTGAGCCTTACGTCGCGGCGGAGATGTCGTCGCCGTTGAAGTGTTCGTAGAACAGTCGACCGATTTCCTCGCTCAACCGCGACATGTACTCCATCTGAAACTGCGGACGGCTGATCTGGCTGGTGTCTCTGGGAGCAGCCAACGGATAGCGCGAGACCAGATCCTTGCTGTAGATCGGCTCGCCGTTGCCGTCTTCGTCGAGTTCGTAAACCGTGACAACGCCCTCAGACCGACCGCGATACAGCTCGTGGCTGTTCTCTTCGTACAGCGTGAAGTCGGTCAGGTCGACGTAGACGACGTAGGTCGCTCCCAGGCCTCGACCGATTTCGTCGGCTTCGTCCCAGTTCGGATTTTCATCGAGCCACTGCTGCACTAGGTCCGGGTTGATTGTTTTGATCTTGTGCTGATGCAATCGGTACGAGACGTGTTTGGTGACCTCGCGATCGACGTGGGCGAAGTTGTAGAGCACGTCTTTCGGAGCAAAACACGCGACGGCAACGACGACGTCGTGATCGGTCATCGACTTGCCGGTGAGAGCTTCGTAGTCCGGCGTGATCGACGGCGGACCGCCGATCAGATAGCCGAGCAGGATCACATAGTTGCAGCCGGTGGCGGTTGTTAGAAGCAGACCAGCCAGAAGCAACGGCAGCCGGAATCGCATGGTGGAATCCTTCGATGGAATCGGGCGAGCAGGTCGCTCCGTAGTCGGTTGGTGATCGACGGCGAGTCGTGATCTCAGAACTCGTCGCCCATGCGGTAGTCGTAGAACTGGCGGGACAGGTGCTGGCTCATATGCTGAACGAACTGCTTTTGAAACGTGCGTTCGGAAATGGTGTGAGCCGGCACCGGATGGTGTCTTGGGTATTCAGTGCGGAAGCCGCTGGAGAAGACCTGCAGAGCGGTTTTACGGCTGCCCTCTTTTTCAACGCGGTATGCTCGGACGGCTCCCTGAGCCTGGCCGCGATACATCTCCGGACTGTTGGGCTCGAAGAAGGACAGCGATTCGACATCGATCACCGCGATGAAGTCCGTGTCGAAGTCGGCGGCAAGTTCCGAGGCGTTCTTGAATTCTCCGCCGTTGTCGTCGAGCCAGTCGGCGACGTCGTCCGGCGAGACAGTTTCGATGCCTCGCTGCCGCAGCGTTCGCAGGATCGAATGCGTCAGGTCGTGCTGCAGCGTCGGAGCCATCCCCTGCATCAGTGACGGCGTCCGGCAAACGATCAGAATCTTCTTTTCGTCCTCGACCAGATCGACGCCAGTCTGGGCGTTGAATGCTGACTGCACTTTCGGATCGCCGAGGAACATCTTTCCGGCCATGACGAACAGCGAACAGCCGCTGGCCATTACCGGCAACAGCGTTGCCAGGCACAGCAACGTCAGTCGGCGCACGGTCGGACGTGCCGAAGAGGATCTCATGGGAAAGCTCGGTCAGAGGGAAATTCGTCCCGAAGCGGACTGGAAGTGACTCGATGCGAGTAACGGCTGAGCAGGATGTCAGCCGGGAAGGGAGCGGAGTGATAGTCCCAATCCTTCTCTGGCAGCAATACGAGTTGGGCGGGGCAGCAGCCTGGCAATCGCAACGTTGAGTGATCTTGACCCGCTGAATGCTGGACTGTTATTCCACCGCCCCCTTCCAGACGGTTCTCTCCGTCAGCCGGACCCTCAATTCCTGCCTGGCCGGTGAAACATCCCCTCCTCACTCTGCTGATTGCCGCGCTCGCGCTGCCTGGTACCGAGGCTGTGTTTGCACAGTCCTTTGCTGGCAGTGACGGCCAGTTTGCGTCTGGACCGGATGGTCAGGCGGCAGCGGGGTTCGTTACTCGCGACGGCATACCCGAGCTGCCGGGCTCTGCCATTCGGCAGCCACAGTTTCGTCAGCCGCCAGGTCCGCTTGCTCAGAACGTCCAGGGCAGCGTGCCAATTGCTCCGTCATCGGCGTTTCCCTTCGCACCTCAACGCCAAAGCGTTCAAGGCGTCGTGACCCGTGACGGTGTGCCTCCAGCTGCTGGAGTTCCTGCGCCGACATCGCCGGGAATGGTCGGCAGCCGGGCACCGGATCCGCTCGGTTATCCCTTAGCACCGCCTGCGAACTCGCCGCTCAGTGGCCTCGCGTTGCCACAGTTTCCGACCGGTTCGGGACCCGCCAGCCTGACGACGCCGATCGACCCACTGACCGGCGTGCCGCTCCACATGACATCGCAGTGGCCGCAGCGCAACGGTGAGCTGTTGCCGTTGCCGCCGCCGACTCTTGAAGATCAGATTCCGTCGCCGGTTCCGCACGCTCGAATCAGGGCCGAGCCCGGCAACTATCCTGTTCGGCCTCTGGATCGTGTTCCGCCGAGTGACCTGCTGCCGACGCCCGATCTGCCGCACCTGCCGGCCATTCCAGGACCGTCGTATGGAGGGCCGGTTCTGTTCGATGGCCGAGTCGACAGTCTGATCGGCGAGCCGCTGACGCGCGATGCGGATGCACTGCCGCTTGACACACTGCCGAATCCGGAGATCGATTTCCCGCAGGACACGCTGCTCGATCCATCGCTGTTCGATTCCGGCAACAATGACGGGCAGCTCGACTGGATCGATCTCATTGAGGAATACTCAGGCCGAGTGACTCGCGGCGACATTCCCGAGGAGCCGCACAACACTCCCAAGGAGGACCGCAGCTGGCTGCGTGTTGAACACTGGCGAGCGGACGCGACCTGGTTTCCCGCCACGGGCGACGATCTCGGATGGCTCTCCGCGTTCGGCAACGTGACGATCGGACTGCCGAAGATTCGCGGCCTGACGATCACGCCGGCGTACTCGTACCACATGTTTGAAGGTCCCCAGCGAACCGACCTGCCGAACACGCTGCACGACCTGAGTGGCGAAGTTGCCTGGATGCGGCGTTTCGATGCCCGCTGGCGACTAAGGCTGGCAGGAACGGTCGGCTTCTACAGCGACCATCTCAACCTGAGCAACGGGATGCGGTTCAGCGGACAGTCGCTGGTCACTTACGAATGCAATCCTGACCTGCAGATCGTCGCCGGCACTGCGCTGCTGAATCTCGAAAACCGACGCATGATGCCCATCGGAGGCATCATCTGGTTCATCAACGATCGGCACCGGCTGGACCTGATCTTCCCGGAATGGAGGTTTGCGTTCGTCGCGCAGGAAACTCTGCTGTGGACGAAGTGGGCGTACGCGACGGGGGGGTTCTGGGGCCGCACCTGGGAGATCGACCGAAAAGCAGGCGGGACCGACAACGTGACCTACTCAGACTGGCGCGTCGCCGTCGGCATGGAAAAGAAGGCCGAGTCCGACATCTATTCGTTTCTGGAAGTCGGTGTCGCGTTCGACCGGAAACTCGATTACGAGTCGAATGTCGGCGACTACAACCCCGGCACCTTCGGCTTCGTCCGCGGCGGCTTCCACTTCTGACAGACGTGACACGCTGTTAGCGGCGGGGTGGCCGGGGCTGGACTGAGCCTGCGAAGGAAGCCCCGGAAATCTGCCGATCAGAAGACGCCGCACAGGGCTTCGCTAGTGCCTTGCTCCGGCCACTCGCCACACTCGAGCCGGTTCGCGAGAACACGGTCAGTTGCCGCGGTTGACCTGAGCGGCCGCGACGCCGAACAGTGCGCTCTCCAGAATGTGCCGCTCAATGAAGGCTCCGACGGCTTCCATCTTCGTGTACTGCACGAGGATGTAGTCGCCCGGCAGAATGTTGATCCGCTCGGCGGGATAGCGGCGGGCGCGGTACAGGTTCACGAGGATCGGGACCTGCGTGTTGTTCGGCAGCTTGCGGAGCACGATCGCTTCGCTGGGGCTGATCGAGACGTCGCTGTTAAGTGCGGAGCGGCCTGAGTTCTGAGACGACGTACGAGCCTGCTCGGCGATCGCGATCGCTTCCAGGATGTCGATGTCGCGGTCGCGAGGCAGCGTGTACTCGCCGCCGCCCAGCAGGCCGCCGGTGTAGAACAATTCGTCGTCGCGCGAGGCGATGAAGACAATGTCGCCGTCGTACAGCGTGACGTCAGCTTCCGAAATCTGCGGCGGTTCACCGAAGGGCAGACGCAATGGAATACGAATGACGTTGCTGCCGTCGTTGTACGCTCCGCTGGCGATCTGATCGACGTTGTTCCAGATCGGCGGTGGCTGCCAGTTCGGTGGCAACGCATTGAGCGGCGAATGGCCCGGAAGACCTGGCATGGCTGGCCCCGGCTGAACCGGGAACGCTGCTACGCCTGGCATCGGCTGCGGCCATTGCTGAACCGGAGCCGGTGACTGATAAGGTTGCCCCTGCGGAGCGGCAGGCAGTGGCTGCCAGTTCGTTGGCTGCTGGGTTTGAATCGGCGAGCCATGCATCACGCCGAAGCCCGGCGCTGGAACTGGTCCGACAGCGGGACTCTGACCGCGAATGATCGGACCTCGCTGAGGCAGAACCGAAATCTTGCGGCCTCGAAGTACGAAAACTACGTTGCGGGCGTCGAGGCCTGGCAATCCGCCAGACATAACCAGCGCGTTCAGCACGTCATTCTTAAAGGCCGGTAGCGTGACGATATGGCCGGTGCCTTTCTTAGTTGAACCCAGCGTTCCCCGAGCGACACCGACGGCGGACAGCACGTCCGACTGCGATTCCTGCCGAACGACCAGCACGCGATGAGTCCGTTCGCGGTGCAGCGTGACGAGAATGCGTTCCTGGCCGGGCGGCAACAGCCGGCGGTGAACCGTGTAGGCGTAAACCAGCTCCTGCTGAATCTGCGGAATCGTTTTGCCGCGCGCCATGATCGGTGGAATCAGCGGCAGCGACAGAGTTCCATCGTCCTGAACCATCACCGGGTAGCCGAGCGTCGGTGGTCGCGATTGATCGAGTGCCTGGTTGATCGGCGGCTGCTCACGCTGCCCGAGCACGTTCTCGACATAAACGGCCAGCACGTCGCCCGAGTCGACAACATGCTGAGCCGGCTCGGTTCGCCGCAGCAGCGACAGGTCGATCATGTCCGCGTCTTCGCGGCTGACTCCACGCAACTCTTCGGGCAGATACCGGGCGGGCACGCCATCAAGCGGTCGGACCGCCGCGCAGCCAGCCAGCATCGAAAGCGTCAACCCGACCAGAGCCGCGCGAACATGTCGCGCACCAGTCCACAACGAGCCACTGGCGGCTCGTTTGAGAATGCGCTGCGGTGCTGACGAGGTCGGTTTCACGAGATTGCTCTGCTGCCTGAATGTCGGCGGGCAACGCCAGTTACTGTTGCGGGAGTGGTGAGTGTCCGGGTCGGGTTCGCCAGACCGGCGGGTCGTTAAACAGCCCCGGCGGCGGCCCCAGTTTCTGGTTACTGAGTTTTGTCGGCAGGCCACCGCCTGGTGACGTACCGGTGGTCGGTGCGTATCCAGGAGTCGGGCCGGGTTTGTTTGCGGCAGGATTTGGTAGTGGAGTTGCCACCACAGCAGTCGGAGCAGGCCCAATCGCTGCCGCAGGTGCCTGCGGAACTGGCCCCTGCTGAGTCGGAGCGCCGTATCCGGGACCAATCGCAGAGCCAGTTGCTCCTCGCGGCGGCAACGCCGGTTGTGGCAAGGCAGGCTGCGGCACGGCTGACTGAGGCTGCATTGGCTGCAAGGTCGGCCTCATCGAGTTGGGAATCGCACCGTTGGGAATCGCAGGCGGATAAGGCTGCGGTGTCATGCCGGGTGGAACTGGAGTCGGAATCGGCTGATAAGGTTGAGGCTGCGGCATCACCGGTTGCTGACTCGGCGCCGGATACGAAACCGGTGGCTGAACCGGCATGGCCTGCGGCGGCATTACCATCGGTGGAGACGCCGCAACGATGTTTGCCGGGCCGCTTCCTGAGACGCCATTGACGGAAACGTCTCCCATCCAGTCCTGTGACGAGGCGATCTGTCTCAGCGAGCACAGCTTGATCCTCGCGTCAGCGGCTCCCTTCCGGTAACCGTCAAACCAGCGGTCTGCCGCCATCCTGCCCTGAGCGGATCGAAACGCCGTGTTCCAGTAGCGAGGTGGCGGAACAGCCGGAACGTCGCCGGCTTCTCCGTTCGCCACGTCAACGAATGCCTGGATGTAGCCGCGTTTGAAGTCGGCTGGAATGTACGTCTTCGTCTGCCACTGCTGTCGCAGCAGCTCTTTCTTCGCGCACTTCGTCGCGGTCATCTTCGTGGCCCAGCCGTCGAGCGATGGCCAGTACTTCGCCAGCGTCAGATAGCCGCTCGACGAGCATTCGAGGTCGTCGCAATCGTCGCGAAAGACGGTCTTCTCCGTCTGGAAGAAGCGAGCCGCCGGAGGGTGATACAGAGGACCGACAGGACTGCACGCACCGTCCCCGCACGGAGACTTACAGCCTCCGGCAAGAAGCGCTGCCGTTACAGCCAGCCAGCTCAGGTGACGCATGAAACCCTCTCGATCCTGACCCACGCCGATCCGTCCAGCCGTTCCGCCCCGATTCCGGACGGAGCCCAGCGGCGCAACGGGCGCGCGAGTCCCCTCAGGTCAGGTATCGGCCTCCGGATGTTCAAGATTGACGGTAATTCCGGATCTGGCGGTTGTACCGGCAGTGCGGTCGCCTCGACTCAGCGAGCTGTCCTGCCCGATTTGCCTGTTTTCTCACGACTTTCGGTCTGGGCCGCACGTCCGAGGGCACCGCCGCTTCTGAACGATTTCCCGCTTGAGGTGGAATCGGCTGGCGGTTTCACGGTGTACTGTGCAGGTGGGCTGAGCGGCTGCTGAGGACGATTTGATGACTGAACGCGACATTCCAGAGGCTGACCTCGACGACGACCTGACAACGGTCGACTCGGTCGCGGACGAATTCGCCGAGCGGTTTCGGCGGGGTGAGCTGCCGTCGGTCAGTGAGTACATCCGGCGGTTTCCCGAACACGCGGACGAACTGCAGGAGCTGCTGCCGGCGGTCGTCATGATGGAGCAGCTCAAGCGGAAGGACGAATC
>JAPOLP010000303.1 GCA_029977045.1 Planctomycetota bacterium | reverse complement strand
GCTCCGATGCGGGCACAGGCGAGCATCGCGATCGCCAGTTCGGGCACCATCGGCATGTAGAGCGTGACGCGGTCGCCGGTCTCGACGCCCAGATTCTTCAGCACGTTGGCAAACTTGCTGACTTCGCGATGCAGGTCCTGGAAGGTCAGGACGCGTGTATCGCCGGGTTCGCCTTCCCAGATGATCGCGGCTTTGTTCTTCCGCCAGGTCGTCAGGTGGCGGTCGATGCAGTTGTAAGCGACGTTGGTTTTTCCACCGAGAAACCACCTGGTTTCGGGCATGTCGCCTTCGCACGTTGTCTCGAAGTCCTGGAACCAGTCGATGTTTTCGCGAGCGAGGTCGCCCCAGAAGCCTGCCGGGTCGTCTTTCGCCCGGTTCCACATCTCCTGGTACTGCTCCTCGGAGCTGATGTGAGCCGAGGCGGAGAATTCCGGAGACGGCGGGAATTTGCGGTCTTCGTGCAGAACGCTTTCGATGGCATCGCTCATGAGGTCACTCCTGGTGGGGCACGGGTCTCGGGCAGGCCGCGGATCCAGCCGCAGCGTCAGCGACTGCCGCACCGCGAGCGCGGATCAGTCGCGAAAATTCGATCAATGCGCGGCGATGGTAGGGCGGTCGGAACAGCGATTCAACGACCAGCGGCGGCAGGAGCGGTTTCACTCGAAGCCTGCTGCACCGGGCCTTCCCGCAGCAGCAATCGCGGAGCGAACGTCTCACCCGCCAGCGACAGAAACCGGGCGTAATCGCTCCACTGGCCGGCAGAGTACTCGCCCGTGCGACGCGTCAGTCGGCTGAGCATCTCGAACTGCCCATCAGCAACGGTGACACGGCTTGCGAGCCCGCCAAACGCCGACGCCTGCGAAACATCCGCTGGTGAGCCATCAACGGTGTAGCCAGCCGGAAGCTTCAGCCGGACGCGGGCGATCACATCAGTCGGGTAGGTCAACTTAAATGGCGTCTGGCGTTCCGCGAGGTCCTCGTACTCGACCATGTGGGATTCCAGAAACTGCGGCAAGCGTCCAACGAGCAGGCCGTATGTCGGGTGCAGCATCTCCTTGATCTGGTAGGTCGCCTTCAGAACCAGCGGCTGAGTGTGATCATCAAGATTCCGGACAGAACCAGTCAGCGGCTTCGCATCGGACTTCGACGGCGTCAGGTAGTCGCGAATGAAGTCGTCGCGTTTGCTGAGATCAATGTCCCGAATCAGCGATCGGTACAACGCCGCCGAATAACCTTTGATCTGCACGACCTCCGTCACGAGAGCCTGGCCGTCAGCATCGAGTTGAATCTGGCGGTCCGCGAAGATCTGACTGACGCCAGCCGGGTAATCCGGAATCTGAACAAGCCGCGATGATGCTCCGTCAAGAATCAGTGCGTCGTGCTCGGCCAGGCCGGACGGAATACGGAACTCCGGCGACGAGCCCTTCGAAGTCGCGTCGAGGAACCAGCCGTCTTTGCCATCGTCGACGAAGACGATCATGTGGTCGAACTGCTCCATCGACGGAATCCCGGTCACGACCGGGCCGCTCGACTGCACCAGACAGAGCGATGCCGGAACGTCAACCGCCCGCAAGAGCTGATACAGCAGCAGCGAGTGATCCTTGCAGTCACCGTAACGCCGCTGCAGCGTCTGCTGAACTGGCGGCATGATCTGTCCGCGGACGCCGAACTCCAGCCCCTGATAGACGATCTCCCGCTGGACGAAAGCCGTCATCGCGGTGACTTTGTCGCCTAAGCTCGTCGCGTTTGCGTCGTTCGCAATCTGCCGGGCCAGTTCACGAACCTCGGGGCTGATTTGAAGACGGTCAGAGAATCGCTCGCTGTATCGTTGAGCGAGGTCCCGCCAGTCACCATCGAGGCCGGCAATTGTCACCGTGGGATACGCCTTCCGACGGTCAACCTGCAGCGGTTCGTCGCTGAGTTGCGGAGGCGAATCCACGATCCAGGTGAGCCCGTCTGCTGTGCTCTGTGGTGGGAGCGTCCCCTGAACGGCGAGTGCCGAGACGTCACCCGAAACATGCAGAACCGCACGCTCAACCGGCTGTGTGCGACTGAAGCAGTGCTGCGTGAACGGGAAGCGTTCTGAGTAGCCGGGCCGCTCGGATGTGAATACGTACTCCAGTCGGCAGCCGGGCTTGAGACCTGGAACCGGGACGTTGACCACTCGCTCTTCTGACGCCAGCTCCTGAGCGGAATCAGACTGAACGTAGTAGTCGTCAATGCTACCGCGAGCGAGCAGTCGGCCCTCACGATCGAAGACCTCGACCCGGTTCACGAAAACACGCTCGGCCAACGGCTTGAATGAGAACTGTAGCGTGCTGAAGTCTGAAACCGCCGCCGCGTCTTCGAGATAGACGACGCCGTAACTCGTCTTTCGATAGTCACTGTCCGGCGAGAGTGAGTGAGCGACAGCCGCCAGTCCGTACCAGGAACTTGCGTCCTTGTTGGTGGCTGATCTGACCGTCGCCGGTCGAACGGTGTCCGGCAGCGGCACGGGAGCGATCGCGTTGCGGATCTCTGTATTGTCGCTTTGCCCCATCAGGCTGGAGACCAGTTCCAGAGTCTCGCGAACCTCCGGATGATCGGGCTGGCGTTTCAGGACGGTCTCCAGAGATGTCCTGGCGGCCAGGTACTGCTTCTGCTCGATCTCCACCGTCGCCTTCAGAAACCAGGTCTTCGCGTCATCGCTTCCGTCGGCAAGCAGCGCATCGATCGTTCGCAATGCCGCATCGAAATTGCCAGAGTCGCGATACGCCTCAACGAGCAGATACGAAACCGCCGGATCGGCCAGTGCTGTCGACTGTTGAGCCCTGGCGATGCTGATCGCCTCGTCGTACTGCCCGGCAAGGATGAGCATCCTGCTCTTGACCAGCGAAATCGAACGCGAGTCTCCAGCCGCGAGATAACGGTCCGCGGCTGAGATGGCGTCTTCAATCCGACCAGCGCGAGCAAGCGTCGCCAGGTAGGCCTCGAAGGACTCGTCATTTCGCGAGCCCGAGGCAAACAAACGCTCAAACACAACAACCGAGTCGTCCGTGTGGCCAGTGATCGCCAGCATGCTGGCACGTTCGCTCTGCCAGAAATCGCTGGCGGCGACTTCGCTGGGTGGATTGTTGAGTACATTCAAAGCTTCTTCGTACTGACCAAGCTGAGTGAGCGTCGCCAGAAGATTGGCCGCAAAGACCGAGCCGCCTGGTGCGATCTTCGTCGCCAGCCGAAAGTAGCGAAGCGCGAGATCGTGCTGACTATGCTGCGAGTGATAGTTCCCAATGCGGTTAAGCAGCTCCGCATGCTGCCAGCAATCCTGCGTGCTCAACTGAGCCAGTGTCGGTGGCGACTCGTCCTCAATCGACAGCCGACCCAGGAACCCCTCGGTCCGAATGACCTGTTCCCGCAGCGGAATCTCGAGTGGAAACGAAGCAGTCACCGCGTAAGCGACACCGTTCCCCTGATGCAGCCGCAGCAGTACGGAGCGACGCTCAAGTGTTGCGGTCACTGCGGAGCCAACCAGCTGAATCCACTGGCGTCCGCCGATGGTCTGTGTCGAGACCGTGTCCCGCAGCTTGTCGAGATCAAAGCCGATCATGGCGGCGAGCGACGACGTCAGCGCGGTCCGATTCGGCTGCTCGCCCAGCAGCGAGAACGGCATCACCAGAATGACTTCCGCGTCTGGACCGACCGCCGCAAGTTTGGCCCCCTGCAGATCGATCGGTCGTCCATGATCGGACGCTGCCCAGTCGGTTCCAGCGGTATTCGCCACCAGGCCCCAGTCTCGACCGGTCTCAAGCGTCTTTGGAATAGCGTCAGCGTTGTTACCGGAAGAGTCCGTCGACATCAGCCGGAAGCCGAGCGAATGCTCTTTGATCGCGAGACGGGCGGTGTGTGCAGCTTCTGCTGTCGTCGAGGCGGTCAGGCAATAAGCCACGCCCTGATTCGCGAAAACAACACCCACTCGATACGACAGAGCCGGACCGCGAGAGGTCTGCTTCATGCCCGTCATTTCGAGGATGTGGCCGACGCATCCGGCAATCGCCGTTGGCCGAGGTTCGCTGCGCCAGACGTGCGTCAGCGACGCGTCCTCAACGTCACTGAAGAGAGCCGACAGGGAACCGGCGTCCGACCTGACTCCTGCAGGCAACTGTCTCGCATAAAGCCCGAAAAGCACATCCGCATCCGGAGCCCGCAGCAGAATCCTGGGTTCGAGCGACGATTCGGAGCGTGCGTAAACCTGCTCCCAGGTGCCGTCGGCAGTGAAACTGAAATTCAGTTCGCGATCCGCCAGACGGTGAGACGCCGGCTGACGTCGCGGATTGAAGAGCGGAAACCGAGGTGCTGATTCAGTGAGCCCTGCAGGGAATTCGCTGGCCTCGGTCTCGTCACCGAGTGTCGGAAACCGAGGTAATGCCGGAGCCCGCAGGCTCAGATCACGAGTCTCGCCCGGCAATGGCAGGCTGACAGCAGGCCGCTTCGGCTGTGGCGGCCCCGGAAGCGGGACGTCAAAACCGGGGGCTGCTGACTTCCCGGTCGGCGTACCTGGCTGTTGCTGAGCAGTCTCGCCGCGACCCAGCAACTTCTTCATCCAGTCGACCGCCCGCACTTCCGTCGGCGACAGGAGCAAACAGAAAAGGCTGAGACTCAGAAGTCTGCGCAGAATATCAAGTTTAGGGAGAAGAGGTGCCGCCGGGCTGTCCATCCATGATTCTCCGAGAGCGAGGTTTTCTCTCTCGGACGAATCGGACTACTGCAGGCTGGCCGTTCAGTGTTCCGCGTTACGGCGACAGGAATTACGACGGTCGCGCCTGTTGAAGAAACTGCACAGCCAGGGCCACAAAAGAAGAATAGGCAACCTGAAGGCAATGCTTATTCGACGCCGTTGGTTCGGGTGCCTTTGAAGATCTTGCGGTCCAGCCTCAGAATAAACGGCGTCCAGTTCGAGTCGCCGACCGGGTCGGATTCGATCGTCTGCGTGAACTCGTAGACCTTGGCGTCCAGGTTGTCGAGGTGGTGCAGGACGATCGCCTCGGGCGTCATCGGCAGGCGCGAGCTGCCGTGTTCGTAGCTGCCATGATGACTGATGATCATGTGCTTGATTCGCAGCGCCGTTTCCTGCGGGAACGGCTCGCCGGTCAACCGTTCGACCTCGGCGATCTTCTCAGTGACCATCTCGACGCCGATCGACATGTGGCCGAGCAGTTGGCCTTCGTCGGTGTAGCTGAACGAGTTCTCGAAGCTCATCTCGCGGACCTTGCCCAGGTCGTGCAGGAAGATGCCGGCGAGAACGAGGCTGAAGTTGACGTCCGGGTACAGGTCCTCGATCCGCAGCGCGACTTCCAGCATGTTCGTGATGTGTTCGACCAGTCCGCCCGGATAGGCGTGATGCGCTTTGATGCCGGCTCCGGTACGCGTCATCGCTACGGTTAGTTCGTCGTCGATCAGGAAGCACTCCATCAGCGAACGGACCGCTGGATCGGCGACGCCCAGCAGAATCTCCTTCATGCGGAGCATCAGTTTTTCGATGTCGGCTTTGGGCTGCAGCTCGAAGTCCTCGCGAGCAACGCCGTCCGCGTCTGCTTTGTCGACCCGCGTCACGATCATCTGCAGCCCGCCCTGGTAGAGCTGGCACTTACCTTTGACGCTGACGAAGTCGCCGGCCTCGAAGGCGTCGCACGAGTCCTCGTGGACATTCCACATCAGCCCGCTGATCGTCCCCGTCCGGTCCCGCAGTTGAGCCAGCAGGTACAGGTTGGCATTCCGGTTCGCCCGAATCTGCTTCTCAGCAAGCAGAAACACCTCGTCCACCGAATCCCCATCCTTAAGTTCCCCGACCCACTGCCTGGACATGAAAAACTCGCGTTCTTTGATGTGAAGTTACCTGCCGAACCCGACTTCTGCCCACTCGTTCGGCGAATCGGGATGATGGAGGCCGCATTGTGGCCCGGCAACCATTCCGAGACCGATTCGCCTCAAAACGTCAGATCAGCATCAGGAATGCTTCGAGACGCTGTGCCCCAACGTCCAGTCCGGGGACCATAAGCACGTTGCCGCTGCATTCCATGACTGGCCGTCAGACGACACGGATGTTAGAGCAGAGAACCGGTACCAGCTGTCACCAGAACCCGACCGCGCTTGCGGTCGGGTGGCCGGGACAGCGAAGGGTCCTGAGATTTCACACAAAGGCACGAAGGAGGGCTGTACTGCCTGGCGGAGAACCTGACTGCGATTCTCTTCGTGCCTTTGTGCCTTCGTGTGAGCCTGACCGAGACTGGCTGTCGTTCGGAGGGATTGTCGAACTTCATCTGGCCCGACAGACTGCTTCGCGACGAGCGGGCTCGATTCAGCGGCCTCGGGTGGCTTGTGGGGCAGGAACAACTTTTCGTTTTCATACCAGCGCGTCCATACCAGCACGACGCGCAAGCGAGTGAAGCTCAGTCACGTCGTTCACTCGCTTGCGCTTCGTGCTGGTATCCGGGACTGATCCTCGATGCGTCTCTCAATACTCCAGCGAAGGCGGTCCACAGATGGCACTTCTGCAACATGCGACTCCTGCGGAACTGGACCTCGATGGCGGCCGGCTTGATGCGGCGCATTCGCTGTTGCGGGAGTGGACGACGGGGGATGACGCTCCGGTGCCGGGTGGGGCTGTTCTTGTTGGGCGGCACGGGAAGATTGTTGAGCCCCGGTTTTTCGGGAAGCAGGGGCCGGATGTCGGTGGCGGGGAGATTAGGCGCGATTC
>JAPOLP010000660.1 GCA_029977045.1 Planctomycetota bacterium | reverse complement strand
CGAGCCGAACTGGAAACCCTGAGTCCACTCGGTCCAGCCCTGCGGCTGATATCTGCCCTCGACCGTAAAGACCGGCGTCTGGCCGTTCAGAGTGTCGGACGCCTCGATCGCCAGAATCTTCTGAGCGGAGAGTTCCCACATCCGGTCGATCAACGGCAGCAGGTCGGACGCGGAGATTTGTTCGTCGATTATCATGAGGTGCTCGGCAGGGAGAGGTTTGAGGGCAGGCCGCAGGCTATCTCAACGACGTTCGACTCTGAAGAGTGGATGACCAGCAAGTCCGTCCGATATCCTCGCCCGCTGGAGTACAGCAACATTCACGATACCAGCCACTGCGTTTAAGACTGTCTGCAGCGCAAAGACGCGGAGCCGCAAAGGAACGCAAAGCCTTCGCGAATCTTTGCGGCTCCGCGACTTTGCGCTGCAGAAGCGTCCTGATTGCTGCGGCTGTTCGGGAATTTGTTCCAGTATAAATCAATGATTGACAACTCAAATTCGCAGGAAGCTCCGCATGAACTCGTCGGAAGACCGCTACAGCAAGTTCGCTCTCGTCAAGGAAATGCTCGAGACCCCCGGCATCGTTGCCGCCTTCAATCCCGGCCAGGTCGCCGAAGCTGCTGCTGAGATCGCCGCCACCGGTCGACTGCTGATGACTGGCGAAGGCTCCAGCAGAATTTTTCCGGCGAAGTAGGCGATCCTGCATTCGCGGCGAGCCGGCTTCGATCTCGTCCTGCACACTGAGGCCGGACGGCAGGCCTGCGAGTACGACCTGTCCGACTGGGCCGTTTTCGCTCTGTCGAACTCCGGCCAGACGGCGGAAGTCATCCGGCTTTATTCGCGGCTGAAGGAAGCTGGTCACGAACGCCTCTACAGCCTGAGTGCGAAGGCCAATTCGAAACTCGAAGAATTCGCCAATCGAGGCTTCGTACTGACCTGCGGCAACGAAGACGCCGTCGCTGCGACCAAGAGTGTTGCCGAGCAGGCTCTGTTCTACCGGGCTCTCGTCGAACACGCTGCCGGCGCGCCCTCACTGAGCGACAAACTCGCCGGACTTGGCGAGCAGATCGAGCAGGCTCTGACGACGGCGATCGATCCGGCTCTTGTCGAACGCATCGCGAAAGCCGGCACGATCTACTGGGCCGGTCGCAACGACGGTGTTGCGGAAGAGCTGACACTCAAAACCAACGAGATCACTCGTAAGAAGTCCGACTTCCTGGAAGGCACGTACGCCGTGCACGGCATCGAGGAAGTCATGGACGCCAATGACGTCGTCCTGTGGGTCGAGCCTTACGCAGAGTCCGAAGACAAGTTCCGCAAGGTCCTGTGCGACGGCGTGGGACTCGACATCATCGCTATCTCGTCCCGCGAGACGTCCTTCCCGACGATCCAGATTCCCGACGGCGGCGACTTGGCCGAGTTCGTGCAGCTCGCCGCCGGCTGGAACGTCCTCGTCGATGTCGGCATCGCTCTGGGCATCGACCTCGACAAACCCGAACGCGCGAGGAAAGTCGGCAACGAGTTCACGGGCTAGCACGCGATTTATACGGGCATCTCAGTAACGAGCTGATTTCAGAACAAGCAGGAGCCTGCAATGAGTGACGGAGAAAACGCAACGCTGTATGCCCGGCTGGGCGGGTACGACTCGGTGGTGGCCGTGGCGGAGAATCTGCTGCCTCGGCTGACCGGAGACGAACAACTCGGACGGTTCTGGGCTCACCGCGGGACCGACGGCGTCGAACGTGAGAAGCAGTTGCTGATCGACTTCCTCTGCCACTGCGCAGGCGGGCCGATGTACTACACCGGGCGCGACATGACGACGGCGCATCGCGGGATGCGAATCTCCGAGTCTGACTGGTCGCGGTTCATCGGCCATCTGGAAGCGACGCTCGATCACTTCGACCTGCCGGCCACCGAACGCGGCGAGGTCCTTGCGTTTATCCAGAGCACGAAGGCGGAGATCGTGGAGTGCTGAATTCAGCGTTTCGTCTGACGTAAAGACGCAAAGGTTCGCAAAGGATCTGATGCTCGTTGGGAAGTGTTGATCGAGGTCCGTCTCAGCCTGGCTACTCCCATCCTGTTTCTTCTTTTCGTACCTTTTCGTCTCCGCGACTTTGCGTCAAAAGGAGATTGGCGTGTCCGAATCGTCGATTCGATTTGAAGATGTTCTGTCGGCGGTGGAAGTCATTCGCGGAGTTGCACATCGGACTCCGGTGGTGACGTGCCGGACGCTCGACGACCTTGCCGGGCGGCGGTTGTTCTTCAAGGCCGAGAACCTGCAGAAGGTCGGCGCCTTCAAGTTCCGCGGCGCGTTCAACGCGGTCAGCCGGCTCTCGGACGAAGCTGCTGCGGCGGGTGTCGTGACGCACAGTTCGGGGAACCACGCTCAGGCACTCGCTCTGGCTGCGAGGATGCGAGGCATTCCGGCGTTCATCGTGATGCCGAGAACTGCCTCGCCGGTCAAGCAGGCGGCGGTGCGGGATTACGGAGCAGAAGTCGTTCTCTGCGAGCCGACGCTGGCGGCTCGGGAGTCGACGGCCGCCGAGGTTCAGCAGCGGACCGGCGCGACGTTCATTCATCCGTACGACCATCCGCACATCATCGCGGGGCAGGGGACGGCGACGCTGGAACTGGTCGAGCAGGTTGACGAACTCGGCGTGTCACTGTCTGCAGTGATCGCTCCGGTCGGCGGCGGCGGACTGCTCAGCGGAACGACGATCGCGGCTCACGGGCTGAATCGCGGACTGCGGGTCTTCGCAGCGGAGCCCGTCGGAGCGGACGACGCTGCTCGATCGAAAGCAGCGGGTGAGTTCGTTCCGCAAACCTCGCCGAACACGATTGCCGACGGCCTGCTGACGAGTCTCGGCCAACTGACCTGGCCGATAATTCGCGATCAGGTCGAGCAGATTATCACGGTCAGCGACGAGCAGATCGTCGCGGCGATGCGCCTGCTCTGGGAACGGGCCAAGCTGCTGATCGAACCAAGTTCCGCAGTCGTCCTGGCCGCAGTGCTTGACGATCGGTTTCGCGAACTACCGGATATCGACAGCGTCGGCCTGATCCTCAGTGGCGGCAACGTGAATCTCGACAAGCTGCCGTGGTGACGGGTATTTGCGGCCACTCTGGCAGCGACGTGTCTGAGTCGAATTGAGCGTTGGACTATTCGTTTTTCAGCAGCTCGACCATCGCTCGGCCCATGGCTTCGCCGACGTTCATATAGGTCTCGGCATTGCCGCCGTAGTGGCTGCCCGAGTTGCCGCCTTTGGACAGCGGGTGCGTGTAGACGGCGGCGACGTCGCCTTTGAACTCAGGGTATTTGCCGGACTTGCCGTCGACGGCAAACATCGCGTCCAGAATCTTTCCGCCGTTGTCCTGCGAGCCCTTCTCAGTCTGGCCGAGTGACGCGCAGACGAACTTCGCGTTCGGAGCGTCGAAGTCCTTGCGGAGTTGCCTGATCAGCGCGACGAGGTTTCTTTCATAGCGGCTGGAAAGAGCGGCACTACGGCTGTCGCGGTCGCCCTGCCACCAGAAGAAGCCGGCGACTTCGTACTTCGTCGCTCCGGGGTAGTACGTGCCGAGGTCGGCCAGCACTTGTTTGGCTCGGGCAACGTCGCCGTCGTACTGCATCCCGGCGTACCAGTTGATCTGCTTCGGTTCGGTCCCTTTCTCCCAGCGTTCCGGAGTCCCCTTGTAACCGGGATGCACCCAGGTGACGCCCTTGTCGTCGGTGAACTCGAAGCCTTCGCTGCCCGGCGGCAGCAGATCCCAGCCGAGTGCCCGATTGCCGATGCAGCTCTTTAACAGCAGCACCGGAGCATCGATCGCCTCACCGAGGTGATGTCCGATGCCGACTTCCGGGCCGATCGTGCGGCCTTTGATCGTCAGCCATTCGTTATTGAACTGCCGCATCCCGCCGAGCCCGCTGCCCATCACGCGGACGTTGCGAACATCCTTCCGCTCGGTCCAGTTGCCGGCCTCATCGACGAGATACGGATAGAGCTTCTTCTCTGTCACCGCGTGCCGCAGCGATCCGTCAGGCTCGCCCTTGCCCGGTTCGATCTTTCCGAACCCCTGCATGTTCGACTGCCCGAGCAGAATGTAGACATGCACCGG
>JAPOLP010000553.1 GCA_029977045.1 Planctomycetota bacterium | reverse complement strand
GTTTGCAGGCGTGTGAGACGGCGTCCGCGGACTCGGCCAGCCTTCTGCCACTGTTCAAGTTGCTGGGCCGTCAACCAGTCGCTGGCCGATTTGACAAACGCCGCTCGCTGTGGAGCGGGGAGCGGCTCCGTGTCTTTGGGGGGCATCTCGCCGTCATGGACGCGATCGATGATCCGCACCCAGCGTTTCAGTTCGCTGCTTCCGTCAGTTGGTGCACTGAGTGATTTCAGATCCAGTCCGGCGTCGGCTTCGGGGCCATCGTGACAAGCGACGCAGTGGTTCTGCAGAAACGACAGGATTGGCGCGGGCCGCGAGCCAGGCTCGTCGGCGACTGCTGCGGATATGGCAATCGAAGATGCCGCGATCGCGCACAGCGTCCGCAGCGGCGTTATTGACGAAGGATCGAACATCGGAGTTTTCCAGATGGAAAAGCGGAGGGTCCATCGCCGCGTTGAAGGCAAGCGGCAGGCGGGAAGGCGGGATTCGTGAGGCAGGGCGGGGGATCAGTTGGAGGGCTCACGAGGCCGGCATCGTACCGCTGCCGATCGGGAATCTTCAATTCCGCAACCGGGGCAGTGCTCACACGTGATGCCGGGAGAAGAGTTACGTTTGCGAGGAGTCTTGTGAACGCCATCGAATCGTTGCGACCGGGCTCACCGGCGCATTCCCTGCGATCGTGAAGATGGCTCAGCAAGGTACGTTTTGACCGGTCGTTTGCTCTCCTGGCGGGCTATCGCGGCTGCGTCGCATTGGGCAGGCGTTCCGGGCTGAAATCAGGCGATTGCTGTGGTAGAGTCGGTGGTCTTTCGGCGCATATCGCAATTAGTTTTCTGTTCGGAATCACGCCGAATCTTTCTTATTCCAGTCTGTCAGACATTCCTGGACCCGTCGGAATGAGCGTTTCAATCATCTCGTGCCCGTCCTGCAAGAACCTCGTGCTCAGCGACACCGTGCAGTGCCCGACCTGCCAGCATGTGCTGAAACCTGACCACGCAGGTGCCAATGCTGGTGATTTGCCAGCAGTGGTGAAGGCGGCAGAAGACGAAATCGAGTGCCCGGACTGTGGCGAGCATGTGCGCAGCGGACTGGTCCGATGCTGGCGTTGCGGTGGCTTCCTGCGGCAGGAAATCGCCGAGAAGTATCAGAAGATGCTCGACGGTCCCCAGCAGGTGACCTACAGCCTGGCGACGGATTCCAGCGTCTCAGACTCGAGCAGCACTGCTGGCGATGACGACTTCCAGCTCGCCGACGGACTGAACCTGATGTCTGCGGACGAGGTTCAGTCTCGACAGGCAGCCGCACCTGCACCGGTTGCGAAACCGCCTGCGACAACAATCAGTGAGCCGGATTCGGCTGTGCATGAACCGGCAGAGGCTGCGGCATCCACTGAGTCCGTCAGCTCTGCAAAAAGCGAGACAAGCGAAGACGCGAAGTCGGAAGCCCCAGCTGCTGAAGCCCCGTCAACCGGCGACCCGCTGCTCGACATCGCCCTGCAGGAAGAAAACGAAGCCGAGGCTCGAGCAAAGGACCGACGGAAGAAGAAAGCCCAGGGCGAAAAAGTGGCGATGCCGGGCTTCCTGTTCGTGTTCTGTCCGAACGGGCATCGTATTCAGGTCGAAGAAAAATATCGCGGCATGACCGGACGCTGTCCTCGCTGCAAGTCCTTCTTCCATGTGCCGGGGATCGACTGGGAGAAGAAGAAGCTGGAAGCGAAGCAGGCCGAGGAAGATGCTGCCAGGGAAAGCAAATATCACACGTGGATGGTGGACCGGAAGCTACATCATGTCGACCCGACGAAGCTGAAGCTCAAGCCCGGCAGTCTGGAAAAAGAATTCCAGGAAGTCGATCTGGTGTTCTCTGACGAGTCGATGATCGTCGTCTCGCACGGTAAGCAGAACGCCGGTCTGTTCAGCGGCGAAAAGAACAAGAAGAAACGCGATCCTCTCCGCGAGGAAGCTCAGGAGCACCTGCGGCTGGAAAAGGAACTGCTCGATCTGCCGGCTGCCGGACACCGCGATTTTCTGCAGGCGGATATGGAGAAGATCACCGTCGTCCAGCCAGCTGCTTACATTCACGAATCGATATTCGCTGGCGTGCCTGTCTTCGGCGAAGGACGCATTGCGGTGCGTTTGCCGGTAACAGATCAGGACAAGGACGTAAAGGACGTCCTGTTCGTCTCGTTCACTCTCTCGGAATTCCGCGAGTTCGCGGGCGCGATCGATAAGCTGTTCGGAGTCAAAGACCTCGGACAGATGGAAGGCGTGCCGCTGACTGATTCCGAGGTGAAGGGCAAGTGCCATTACAGCGATCGCCAGATCACGTCGATCGAGGTCACTGACTTCCACAAAGCCGATCCGGAAATGGAACTGGAGATCGTTGGCCGGAAGTGCCAGGCCTGCGGGCTGGTTGTCAGCGAAGACAGTCGGAAGAAGGAGAAGCTCGGCGGCGCCAACGGCAAGGGGATTGCCAAAGCGAAATGTCCAAAGTGCCAGCAGAAGTTTGGCGACACGACGCTGTACGCCCTGAAAGCGGACGCGGAAGCGCAGGAAGCGTCAATGAGCGAAACCGGCGGCCTGAATTCCTGAGCCGCGTTCGCGATCGGCAGGCGGCGTTCAGACGCGGCGATCCGTCCGACGGCTGACGGGCGGAGACAGAATCTCGTTCAGCACGATCGCACTCGCAATGCCGTTGCGGCTTCTAAGCATCTGAGCGATCGGTGGCAGTCCGGCGGCGCCCATCGCAGTAGTGTCCGCATCAGTTATCTCGGTAACCGCTCCGCCAAACGTTCCGACCTGATGATCTCCAACATCGGAATCAAGATGCCGATTGTGGACCGAACTCCGGACATGGCGGTCCTGGACGGAGCTTTGAACGTGCCGCTTCTTGACCGAACCGATGTCCTGCTCCTGCCGTTTTCTCCCCCGACCGGATCTCGAACGCGTGTCGGCTGATGAGTCGTCCCGATCCTGGCCGACAGCGGTCTCGCGGCGTCGCTGCTGTGCCGATTCGCGGCGTGATCGCTGCTGTCTGGGTTGCGGACGCTGCTGCGGAGTCTCGCTGCCTAACTCATCCAGGAACTGTGAGATTTCGTCCTGCACTTGTTCGCGTCCCTGTCCGCCGCGTTGAGCCCGTCGTTGTCGCATTTCGTCGGCGGCTTTGTTCTCTTTGAACTTGTTGATGATCCCGCTGACCATCGCAACGAGGACAAACAGAACCCACAGGACATCGCTGATATCGGCGGCCAGCAGAACAGGGAAGTTCATGGCAAACTCGTTTCAGCTTTCGATCAACTAAGAACTGTCAGGGAAACCTGAGAAATAAACAGCTGGCTCAAATCGGAATGATCAGGGAGCCGTCGAAGGCGAGGTTGCCGCACCGACGCCAGAGAGTGAATCCCGCATCTTCGTATCCGCCTGGACGTTCTTCATGTCGTAGTAGTCCATGAGGCCCAGCTTGCCGGAGTTGAACGCCTCGGCCATGGCTTTCGGAACTTCGGCTTCAGCCAGAGTGACCTTTGCTTTGGATTCCTGGACCTTTGCCACGTTTTCCTGCTCTTTAGCAAAGGCGGCGGCACGCAGTTCTTCAGCCTTGGCCTGAGCAACTCGCATGTCGGCCTCGGCCTGATCTGCCTGCAGCCGGGCACCGATGTTTTCTCCAACGTCGATATCCGCGATGTCGATCGACACGATCTCGAACGCGGTGTTAGCTTCCAGTCCCTGCTGCAGCACAAGACGGGAAATGCGGTCCGGGTTTTCGAGCACTGCCTTGTAGCTCGACGTCGAACCGATCGCCTGAACGATGCCCTGGCCAACGCGGGCGATGACCGTTTCTTCCGTCGCACCACCAACCAGTTGCTTCAGGTTCGTGCGGACCGTCACGCGGGCTCGGGCTTTCAACTGAATTCCGTCACCGGCAACGGCGTCGAGTGTTCCGGCATTCTTCTTTGGGTCCGGGCAGTCGATCACCTTCGGGTAAACACTGGTTTTGACTGCGTCCAGAATATCGCGGCCCGCCAGATCGATTGCCTGGGCGACCTGCCAGTCGATGTCGAGCTTTGCCCGATGGGCAGCGATCAGGGCTCGGATCACGTTTGGCACGCTCCCGCCCGCCAGATAGTGCGCTTCAAGCTGCCGCGTCGAGATCGGGTAGTCGTAAGTCAGACCCGCCTGAACCGCCATGATCTTGCTGCGCACAATGATCGAGGGATTCACTTTCCTCAGCGACATCATCACCAGGTTTGGAAACGAGATGCCGGC
Source organism: Planctomycetota bacterium (assembly GCA_029977045.1). Classification (GTDB taxonomy): domain Bacteria; phylum Planctomycetota; class Planctomycetia; order Planctomycetales; family Planctomycetaceae; genus JAPOLP01. Next base: position 457 of record JAPOLP010000553.1, on the reverse strand, counting down.
TCGCGTCATCTTGCACTGAATCCAGAGCTGGATGTAGCGGAAGAAGACCGCGATGAAGATCAGGCCAAAAACAATGACGACGATCGAAATGCCGACCATGACTTCAGTCGGAATGGCGGCGAGCGGAAGAGTCGGAAGCGGCATCGTAGGGTTCCTTCCAGTGTGTGACGGAGCTGTTCTGTCAATCCTGTTGAGTAGCGTGACCAGTTGTCAGTCAGGCGGTTTCCGGGACATCAAAATCGATCGGCTGGCCATCAGGGGATTCGACGGTCGAGCTGTTTCCGGCGTCAGTAAAGGCCGTTGTGTGTGCGTCAGTCTGACCTGTTCCGGCAGCAACGTCGTGCAGTGAAAGCGGGCGAACGACCAGACGATTACCCTTCACGCCAACGATCACCACGTCCGTTCCTGGGTCGATCATGACCCCTTCGCTTTCCGCGTGAAACCGGTCGCGACCGAT
>JAPOLP010000212.1 GCA_029977045.1 Planctomycetota bacterium | reverse complement strand
GTGGCCAGTAATAGTTCCCGGTTTAGCTGCATCAGTTCGCCTTCCTAAGTCTGAGCGATCGCCAGAGCAACGCGAGTTGCCATGGCACATACTCCTGCGAGGTTGACGGCTAACCGACGTCAGGCAGGCTGGCGATCAAGCGCTGGATGCGCTCCAGCGGGTAGAGGCACCAAGGGAATTCCCTGCTGGTGAGGATCTGGTTGGCGGTGAGCTGGTCTCGCGTTGCCGCGAGTTCGTCGCGGGTCTGGGCGCGGCGCTGGGTGGTGTGCTCGGCGAGCTGGCGGTTGATCTCGGGGATGCGGCGGTAGCGGTGCAGCCCGGGATGCGTGGTTGCGTAGGGTGCGTCTTGACGCACCACCGAATCGGCGTCGGAGGATTGGCGCGTTGGCACGCACCCTAGGGAAGCTTCAGCAGATGATTGGTGCGTCGAGACGCACCCTACGGAGGTAATGAGTCTTTGTTTTTCGGCGATCAGCTCGGCGGCGGTTGGGGTGTCGGCGGGGATGTAGCGTTGGGGGTTGTGTTCGAGTTCGCGGAGTAACTGGCGGAGGCGGCCTTCTTCGTCGCGGGTGACGGGGAAGGGTTCGGCGAAGGGCAGGTACGCGGTCGCGGAGAGGGTCAGGAAGCCGGGTGGGTCGACGCCGAAGAAGCGGGACAGGATGCGGTCGGTCATCTCGTCGTACTTCGCGCCGCCGATGCCGTGAATGAACAGGTCGCCGAGGATCAGCCGCGAGTAGATCGTTGTCGCGAGGGCTCGCGGGCGGACGCGGTAACCACGCTCGGCCAGCAGCGTCAGGACGTGCCGGGTGCTGGCCGGGTCGTCGGCCATTGTTGGTGAGAGGCCAGCGACGGCGGCGGATTCGTCGGGCGCGGTGGCGAGCAGCACTTCGGGGGAACCTGGTCGGACGAAGGCTCGCTGCCGGACGGTGTCGCCGCTCTTCCAGATCCAGAACGGAGCTTCGATCCAGCCGTTCTGCTCGGACAGTTCGGGGACCGGGTGCGTGTGGCTGCGGACGCGGTTGACGCGCCGGAACTCGGCCAGCACGGCGTTGTGGACTTCGCGAAACTCGGCGGCGCGGCCGAGCATCTCGGCGATGAACGCTCCGAACGACGGCTGCATCGCGAGGTGGCGGATCGGCAGTTCGAGATTGCCGAAGCCGAGCACCTGTTCGAGCCGCGCGCGGGCGGCACTCAGGCAGTCGCCGAGGTTCTGCGTCTTGCGGGAATGCTCGACGGCAAACGGCCAGACCTTCTGCACCAGTGGAGCGGGCATCGGCCAGTGAGCCATCGCCTGCTGCACGCGGATGCCGAACGATTCGAACTTCGGACGGTCGACGATCTTCGCCTCTTCCCACGGCATCGCGGGTTCCGGCCCGTCGAACTCGACCGACTGCAGCGTTGGCCGCTCACGCGTGCCGGCGGGAACGCGGATGCGTCGCGAGGCCGCAATGTCGTTATCGATGATCAGGTTGAGACTGACCGCGCCGCACTGCAGCGCGATCTTCGACGCGGCGAAGTTCTTGATCCAGACGCCCGGATGAAACAGCTCGGGCTGATGGCCAGAGACGACCAGCGGGCCGCTGTCGACGAAGTCTGGCCGCCGGCCGAGCAACTCGCGCGTCCAGTACGCGGCGGCTCGCAGAACTTCTTCCCGCGCCTGCTGCCGCAGGTCGCTCAGCGGGATGCCGGCGATTGAGCACTCTGCTTGCGCGAGGCTGGCGACGTTGCGCTCCAGCAGCGAACCTACGCTTGGCAGTGGCGGCTGAGCGAGCAGTGCTCCGTCTTCGCGCGGGACGCGCAGGCGAACCCGCTGCCAGGGAGTTTCAGTGGCGTTCCGCGGGCTGGTCACAAGCGAGGCATCCATTGCGGCAGGTCTCAGTCGCAGAGCGTGGTTTTCGGCGTCGCGGCTGCGGCAGACTCTGAGGCGGCAGCGTGTGCGGCAGCCTGAGCCAGCTCGCGGTCCATCACCTCGCGGTAGTAACGAATGCGGCGTTCGGAGTCGTCGAGCGAGCCGCCGAACGAGCGTTCCTCGTCGAGGTAAATCAGCGGCACGGGGAACTCGGTAATCCGAAAGCCCAGATCGACGGCCTGCACCCACAGCTGCAGCGGCATCGCGTAGCCGAGTTCCGTGATCCGCAGGTTCTCCAGCGGCAGCGTGCGGTACGCCTTGAAGCCGCAGAACGAGTCGGTCAGGTTCAGCCCCAGCCGCTCGTTGAGAAACTCCGTGACTGTCATGTTGATCCGGCGGCGCTCTTCCGGCGGTCGGCTGTCACCCTCGAACTGCTTCAGGTAGCGGCTGCCGGAGACGATATCGAAGGGCTCGGCATCAGCCGGGAAGACGGCGGCGGCGAGTTCCGGAATGAGGCTCGGTTCATGCTGGCCGTCGCAGTCGATCGTGACAACGACGTCGTACCCGTGCCGGATCGCGTAGCAGAACGCGGTCTTGAGCGCCGCTCCGTAACCCTGATTCTGCTCGTGCGTCTCGACGAGGATGCCGGGGATCGAACGCAGCACGTCGGCGGTACCGTCGCTCGAACCGTCGTCGACGACCAGCACGTTGTCCGCGTACTTGCGGACCTCGGCCAGGACCTCGGCGACGTGCGACTCTTCGTTGAACACCGGCAGGGCGGTGAGAACCTGGGGAGACATTTGACAATCCCGCGGGCGAAAACAGTTCGGTTGGAACGCCGCCGCAGGTCATCGCGCACGACGGAGACGCCCATCATGCGGCGAGGCTGTCCAGACTTCAACGCTCTCCGCGACGCCGACGGGCCGGTAGACGCCTCGGCGGCGGAAAACCTTACCGCCAGACGCCAGGCTGTTCCGGTCAGGCAGTTCGTGACGATTTGCGGCGACGAGGGAGCAGTCGCCCGCAGTCTACGGCAACTGGCCGGTCACGTTTTTCAGCAGCGACTTCGGGGCGTCGGCTTTCTCGGTCCATTCGACAATGCGGACTGAGCCGTCCTTCTCCGGGTATTCGTAAGCGCCGATTTCAAATGCCTCGAACATCGGTCGCTGTACACCGGCCAGGTCGCGAGTGACCAGGCCGCCCGTCGTCGTGCCCGAGTTGATCGCGGGCGAGCCTTTCGCCAGCCGGAAGTCGCCACCAGCGTAATCCACGAAGCGCGGCGGCTTCAGAACATCGCCTGCGCCGGGATTCGTTCCCGAATAAACGCTCGCCTGACCAAACAGCAGGTTGTTGCCGAGCACCAGCGTACCCTGCCGGGAACTGTAAATGCCGACGGTGTTCGGGACCGTCACCGTTCCGTTACCGGAGACGATCAGATTGTTCCTGACCGTCGAGCGTCCCGCTGCGTGATAGATGCCGACCTGATTGTCGACCAGCGTGTTGTTCCAGACGTCGGCAATGCCGGCGGTTGTCTGCGTCTGCAGGCCGTACGAGTTGCCTCGCAGCACGTTGTTCACCAGAACGGCAGCGTTAACGTTCCAGGCAGAGATGCCGCGTTGATTCCCCGTCAGCAGATTTCGGCGAGCGGTCAACGACGACAGTCCGGACGCGCTGGCACCTGCCACCGAGATTCCGGTGCCCAAGTTCTGGCTGACAACGCTGTCGAAGATGCTCAGCGAACCGTCCGTGTGCTGCAGGCCGGTCTGGTTCTTTGTGGCCGAGACTCGCTCGACCTGCAAAGCAGCGCCGGATGCCAGCAACCCGTAGCCGCTGTTACCGGTGAGCTGCGAATCACAGAGTGACACCCGGGCGAGCGTCGGCAGTTTCGCATAGACACCGTTGGCTCCATCTTTCAGTACGACTTCGCGCAGTTCGACATTTGGAGCGGTTGCTGTCTGATCGTTCTGCAGATGAACGCCCCAGTCACGGGCACCGCTGACCGTCGTGCGTTCGATGACCAGTTGAGTTCCGTTGACGTGTTGCAGGCCGGTGCCGCTGCCGGTGATCGTCACGTCGCGGCAGACGAACTGCCCTTCGGTCTGGCTGATGCCGTATCCGTTGCCACGCAGCGTCAGTCCGCTAACGGCCAGGTTGCCTCGCGCCGAATAGATGCCGTAGCCGTTGCCGGTCAGGTCAAAGCCGGCGGCGTTCGTCAGTGTCAGGTCGGCGCCGACGATACCCAGTCCAAACGAGCCGTTGTCGCGGACCGTCAGATCGCGGCTGGTGTCGAAGTCGAAGCCGACCCCGTTGAGCAGCAATCCGTACGTCTCGTTGCCCGAGATCGTCGAACTGGCCACCGTTGCGAGTTGGCCGTTTCCGGTTCCGCTCAGCGACACCCCGTTGGCTCCGTTTGTCACCGTCGAGCCCGTTAGCGACAGGTTGGTACCACTTGCGAAAACGCCCCATTCGGAACAGCCGTCTGCGGAAAATCCGCTGATGGCCAGCGAGTCGAGATTCTCGGCGGAGATTCCGTAACCGGTTCCGTCGACGGACACGTCAGTAATCACGGCGTCGCGTTTCGAGATGCGCAGGCCAGCGTAGACTGTCGGAACCCGACGCTCACTCAACGCAGCCAATTGGGACGATCGTTCTCCGACACGGATTCCGTTGCGACCCGCACACGTTGACTGGTCGATGATCGTGCTGGCCGCATCCGAATCGATCGCCCAGTCACCGATTGATGTGAATTCGCAGTCGCGGACTTCGCACACCTGAGCCTGCTCGGTCGCGATGCCTGTTGTCACACCGTTGAACGTCACGCCGGAGACCGCGACTTCGCCCTGCTGGACAACAACCGCAGTCTTTAGATTCGTAAACGAGCAGTTCGAGAAGGTGACTCGCGAGTTTGCTCCCGTAGCGACCACTCCGTTACCTGGTCGGCTGCCTCGCGAGGATGTTTCAAAGGCGAAGCCATCGAATGCAAGCGTTCCGAAGTCGCTGACGGCAAAGCACCAGCCATCGCTTCGTGGTGACAGAACAACGCGTCCTCGGTCGCCGGTGAAACGCCCGGTCGAGTCCCCGATCAGCATGACGGCTGACGAATTCCCGGACGTGCCTGAGCCTGAGTTGTTCCCTCCCGAGTTGTTTCCCGATGAGGAGTTGCCGTTCGATGACGAACCAGACCCGCCATTGCCATTTGAGCCGGAATTACTGCTGGGAGAATTTCCGTTGTTCGAGTTGGACCGACTGCTGCCTCGGCCGCTGTTGTTCTCGCTGCTGGTGCCGTTCTCGTTCCGATTTCTGCTGCGTTCGCGATCTTCCCTGTCGCGGTCGTCGTCATCATCGTCGTCGCGGCTGCTGCGAGAACGCCGGTCGTGATCGTCTTCGTCGTCATCATCGCGACTGGAGTTGCGGCCTCGGCGATCGTCCTCGTCACGGTCTGAGTTGCGTCCTCGGCGTTCGTCTTCCTCATCCTCGTCGTCATCTCGGTCCCGACGATTTCTGCGCTCGTCGTCGTCATCCGCTTCTTCATCGCGGTCACGACGGCGATCGTCGTCGTCATCATCCCGATCACGACCCTGTCGACGTCCTCGCTCATCGTCCTCCTCGTCGTCGTCCCGTCTACGGTCGCGGTCGTCTTCATCATTGCCATTACGCGGAGTGCCTGACGAGTTGTCACCGCCGGCTTCGACTGTCTGCTGGATCTCGTAGACACCGCCTCCGACGTACACGACGTCGCCTGCTGCGAGTGATTCCTGAAAGACGCGATCGAGCGTTGCCCAGGCCGTCTGAGGAGTCCTGCCGTCGTTGCTGTCGCGACCGGACTCGCGAACGTAATAGTCGCGAGCGGCGGCGATACCCGGAGCGAAACAAAACAGAAACAGTGCAGCGAACGCCGCCATTCGAGAACGCAGTCGGTCGCGTTGTGTCTGCAGTAAATCTGTCATGGAAGCGTCGGCCCGGGCTACTCAGAAATGGTTCTTAACTGCGGCACGTCAGGCAGATCGATCTCCGGCAGGTCAACAGAGGGCGGCTCCGGGACGCCTGGCAGCGAGTCGAAGTCGACGGGCACAGGCAGCGTTTCCGCCCCTGTGTTCGAGCCAGAATCGCGAGTTCGTGACCATGCTCCTCGGCGTTGCGCCGGTTTGTTTCGTTGCGGGTTCCGGGCGGCGATCGAACCGGTGGCTGCGTTCTCATTCAGTGCGAACTGAAGCTGCTGGCCGTCGCGCAGCACGCTGACGCTCGGCTCGTTGACTTCGACAATCCACAGATCGCCGACTTCATCACCTGCCGCCACGACTTCCAGTTGTCCTTCCAGATGAAGCATCGCCTTTGGGCGTTCGCCGGCCACCTGCACGAAGCCGATGACTCGGAGGTCGAGCGGCGTTTCAGTGGAATGTGCTTCGGCTTCGCTCTCGGTGGCTACGACTTCGGGAACCGGTTCCGGCTCGGCTGCTGGTATCTCCGGCGGCGAGAAGAAGTCGACGTTTTCCGGAAACGGCGGGATGAACGAGTCGTCCTGCTCGCTGCTGCGCTTTGAGGCAATTGCGGCGACGGGCTGGTCCGACACCGGTGCCGAATCGGATTCGATAACGACGACGTCTCCCGGAGTCTCGGCTGGTGCAGTGGCCAGAACGGGTTGCGCAACTGCCGTGCGCGACGACGACTGCTGCTCACATCCTGAGATTCCCAGAACGAGCATCGTCGCGAGTGTCAGACATCTCCAGACCATGAGAGCCGCTCCTGAAGCACCATCACAGGGTCGGTGATTCGCCGCGCACTGGTTCTGCGCGCATAGCTCGACCCTCTGGTTTTTCGTAGGTCATGACGGAGCACTGTGCGGGCGGAATGTTCTGCCTGTCGTGACTTCGTGGCGGCTTCAGGGATTCGCCTCAGTCGAACGCAACTGGTTCTCCGATGCTGCGAGTTCTTCCGGCGGCGAGCGTTACCGTTTCACCTCACGCGACCGAAATCGATTGCCTGACCTGACAAACCGTCCCACGTTCAAGCGGATCGTGGCCGGCTGCGCGCGGAGTTCGCATCGCAGCAGATGGCCGCAGAAGAACTCGCCAACCGGTATCGACGGGCAACCCCATGGCGCAGAGCAGGCTGCGAACTCTATTGATCGAACCTGAGCCGCTGATGGCTGATGTCACCAGCTTCCGGCTCGAGTTGCTCGATTACCAGGTCACTGTCGCGACGACGACGACGGAAGTCTGGCAGGCAATCGATCGCGCCGTGCCGCACGCCGTGCTGCTTAATCTCGATTCCGAGGACCTCGATGGCTTCGGCCTGCTGGACAAGTTCGCCAGCGAAATCAAGACGTCTGAGATCCCGATTCTCGCGTTGTCGTCCGACGCTGACCTCGATCGCGTAGAACGCGTCTGGAAGGCGGGTGTGCGGGACTACCTGCTGACGCCGTATGACCCGCTGGCTCTCGAACGCAAGCTCGCTCGAATGCTCGACGGCGTTGTACCAGAGGCCGAGCAGCCAATGGCGGCTCGGCCCGAAGCTACCGAAACGCGACCGGATGATGAACTCATTCTGGCCGCGGTTGCTCAGTCCGTGCCGACGATTCCGTCTGCGAATGCAGACACGGCATCCGAATACGCCGCGATTAAAAACGAGGCGGCCTCAGATCTCAACTGGCACATCTGACGGCAGGAGCGACCAAACATGGCAGGCCGTCTGGGCGACATTCTGATTGATCGTGGCCAGATCACTCCCGAACAACTGCAGGAAGCGCTGGCGACGCGCGGACTTCTGGGTGAGACGCTGCTCAGCAATGGCTGGGTCACTCGACCGCAGCTTGGCAGTGCGCTCTCGGAACAGTTTGAAGTTCCCTATGAGAACGTCAGCGCGGAAGATATCTCGGCACAGATCGTACGGCTTGTCCCCGAAGAGTTCGCGCGGGCGCGTCGTATTGTCCCGATCCGCGTTCGCAAGAACTGGATGCTGCTGGCGATGGAAGCTCCGGACGACATCGAAGCGATTTCCGAAGTCGAATTGCTGACGGGTTACAAAGTCGACCCGGCCATCGCGATGCGGGAAGACATTCTGCAGGTGCTGGATCGAGGCTTCGACGAACGCGTCACCGCGCGACAAACTGCAGTCGATATTCGCGTCGCGGAACTCGAAGCCGCTCGCGACGCCGGAGAACTGCAGGTTGAGACGAAAACCGACGAAGAATCGCCGGTCGTCCGCCTCGTCCGGTCGATTCTGATCGGTGCCGTCAACGCTGGTGCCAGCGACATCCACCTGGAACCGCACAAGCCGCAGATGCGCATCCGCTACCGCGTTGACGGCGAACTGCAGCAGGTAATGACCGTCCCGAACGACAGCGAGGAAGCAGTCATTGGACGCATCAAGGTCATGGCTGACATGGACACAACGGAGAAGCGACGTCCGCAGGACGGCAATCTGACCGTCCATGAAAACGGCCAGCGGGCGAGTTTCCGCGTCAGCTGTATCCCGTGCGTCGACGGCGAAAAAGTCGTCATGCGCGTCCTCGACGAAAGTAACAAGGATTACGGCTTTGAAACGCTCGGCATGGCTCAGACGCAAATCGATACCTGCCGCGATCTGAT
>JAPOLP010001005.1 GCA_029977045.1 Planctomycetota bacterium | reverse complement strand
GCGCTTCGTGGGAGATCATCTGCAATTGTCGCCGTCTGACATTCTGGAGCGATTCGTGTCATCCATTACCTGTCCTCGTTCTGACTTGATCGATCTTTGGGACAGTGCCTCTCCTGTTGTCGAATGCAGTCGAAGTCGCGTTTGAATCTGTGGCGTGTTGCAGGCCAACTGCCATAAGGCAGCATCTGCGAGTGAAACGCAATCAATAGGGAGGCCAGAGAGTGCCTATCAGGCTCTACATCACGAGAGAAAGTGTTGCGGCAGGAGACGACGTCGACGCTCCGCGTCTCCGGACTGGAGAGATTTCTGACGATTCAAGCATCGAGCAACTTATCGCTGCGTGCCTCAAAGTCTCTCCGCTCCCGATGATTTCAGGCGGTGAGGCAACGTGGTGTTTGTCATCGCTTGTTCCTTTGGCGGTCGTGGCGCAACAGTGGGAGCAGCCGCGCCCTGTCTGGGGAGTCAGTCGTCGGATCGAGTCCCTCGACCTTCGTGGTGACGACTTACGACTGCACTTCAGCTACTTTGCGCAGCACGATCCAAATGACGTTCTCGCTGTACTCAACAACCTTCGCTTGAAGGCGACAGGGTGATTTGAAACAGCGCCCGGGTGCCACTGCCGGCTTGTCCGGCAGTGCCTGCTCCGCAGGGCAGCCCCGGTTGCTCGTCAACCGAGGTCGCGGAGCGATACGAGGAAGCCTCTTGCAGCTGTGCCGCACAGGTTGGCGAGCAACCATGCCACCCGGCGACGTCACGGTAAGGGCTCGCAGGAATGACCCCAGCGGGGTCAGAGAACAAAGCCTGGGGTCAGCGGCGCAGCCGCGCCACCCCAGGGGAACGATCCACAACAGTCCGAACCCTGAAAGGGTTCCAGAAGCGATCGAACAGAGTCTGCAACCCTTTCAGGGTTGGTTGTGATTGCCCCCCCCCGGATCCTGGGGTGCGCCTCGCAGGCTCGGCGACCCCAGGCTGAGTTCTGAAACCGCGTTGCGGTTTTGATGAGCAGGGACTCCCTTGTTGCTTGCGAACCGGGGGGCGCGAAGCGACACGAGGTAGCCGGTTCGCACTGATCAGTGCCTGAACGATCGAGATTGTCCGGTTCACTTCTTAGGAGACGGTTGCTTTGCTGGCCCATTCAAAACTGTGTCGCCCGGATCGCCCGATGTTTGAGTCGGAATTCATGGGTGCCGGACTGGATTTCGAGGACGCGGGACATGGTTGATGGCAGACCGCACCTGGCCATCCTGTCGGTCGAGAACTGCGTCCATCAGGGGAATACCCAATACGTCGCGGACGAGCTGTTTGACGCCGCAGTGGAACAGGCCCTCGTGCAGGGGAACAAACTGATAGTGCAACTGCTGCAGAACGAGTCAGGACTGCCCGGCGAGTAGCGAGTGCCGTGAGCCTTCGCGTCGGAGTGATCACGCGATGATTTCGCGGATTGGGCTGCCGAAGTCGATTTCGAGGCGTTTGTGGCCGGGGACTTCCAGCGTGTGCGGGTCCAGGCCTAGCTGGTGCAGGATGGTGGCGTGGATGTCGGTGACGTAGTGGCGGTGCTCGACCGCGTGGAAGCCGAGTTCGTCGGTCGCGCCGTGAACGACTCCGCCCTTCAGGCCGCCGCCGGCCATCCACACGCTGAAACCGTACGGGTGATGGTCGCGGCCGTCGGAGCGTTCGGCGCCTGGCGTACGACCGAACTCGGTGGCCCAGACAACCAGCGTTTCGTCGAGCAGGCCTCGCTGCTTCAGGTCTTTGAGTAACCCGGCAATCGGCTGGTCTACCTGCTGCGTCTTGGTCGTGTGGTTTTCCTTGAGCTTCGAGTGCGCGTCCCAGCCGTCGTGGTAGATTTGCACGAAGCGCACGCCGCGTTCGACGAGACGCCTGGCAGTCAGGGCCTGTGACGCGACCGTCTTTGTTGTGGCATTGTCGAGACCGTACAGCTTCTGCGTGGCTTCGGTCTCGTCAGCGAGGTTGACGACTTCAGGCACGGCGGTCTGCATGCGGAAGGCGAGTTCGTAACTCTTGATGCGGGCTCGCAGCGCGGCATCGTCGGGGTACTCGACCGCCGTCAGTTCGTTGAGGTCGCGGAGCAGGTCGAGTTGGCTGCGGCGCTGCTGCGTCGTCACGTTGCCGCTCGGTCGTCCGAACGCCAGCGGGTTGTTCGGGTCGAGATTCATCCGCACGCCGGAGTGCTCGGGACCGAGATAGCTGCCGTCGTGAGTACCGACTCCGCCGCAGCAGTCGCCTGGAGGGCCGCCGAGCACGATGAACTGCGGCAGATTCTCGTTCAGCGTGCCAAGCCCGTAATGCACCCAGGAACCGACCGACGGGAAGAAGCCGTCAAAGATGTGCCGGCCCGTGTGAAACTGAAGCTGAGCCGCGTGATCGTTATCCGTCGTCCACATCGACCGTACGATCGCGAGGTCATCGACGCACTCGGACAGGTGCGGCCACCAGTCGCTGACCTCGATGCCGCTCTCGCCGCGTTTTCGATAGCCGATCTGCAGCGGGTAGATCTTCGGCATCAGATCGCGAGGCACGCCGGCGAAGTCGCGGACGTTTTTGCGGTAGTAGGGCGACTCGGTAATCGCCTTGCCGAACGGCGACTCGTCGAACGTCTTGCCGGCGTGTTCGGTCAGAGCCGGTTTTGGATCGAACGACTCAACATGGCTTGTTCCTCCGAGCATGAAAAACCAGATCACGCTCTTCGCCTT
>JAPOLP010001016.1 GCA_029977045.1 Planctomycetota bacterium | reverse complement strand
GAAGTCGCAAAGGTAACGCAAAGATTGTGCTTCCCGTCAGGTCGTCGACGACCTGAATTGAAATCCAAAGACTGACTCCAGAAGGATCATTTGCAGGCGTTCGATTGTCCCATCCTCATCTTTGCGAAATGTCTGCGTCTTAGCGTCTTTGCGTCAGACTGATGCAAAGCAAACCATCAGCGCGTCTCCTCACCCACTGCCCAATGCCCGCATCGAAAAAACTCACCGTCGTCATCTCCCAGCATCAGGGTCGGCATCCTGCGAAGCGGAAGCTCGAAGAGGATCTGGCCGTTGCTCTGATGATGGATCCGAACGTCGAGGTTTCGCTCATCCCGAATCTCTATGACCTGACGGCTGACCATTCGGGCACGCTGTTTCTCAAAGCGATTCGCGGTGACCTGGTCGTGCTCGGATGGCTGTATCCGCGAGCGATTCAGTGGATCCTCGACCGTAACGGCATCAAAGGCCGCGCCGGCACGGTGCTGCTGCGTGGCGAAGACGAAGACGACGCTGAAGAACCTGACGATCGTCCCGACGCCATCGGCGGACTCGATATCCCGAACCGGCTGCTCTACTCGATCGACCTGAAAGCTTCGACCGACGCGCAGGACTTCCTGGACGAGATTCAGCGGATCGTTGACGAGACCAGTCAGCAAACCGTCGATCTGATGAGCTGGATTCAGGGCGATCCGAAACAGGAACAGCTCGAACGCTATCTCAACCCGAAGGCAATTCTCGAATCGGCGGGCGGCAACAATGGCTCGGTCGCCGATGCCGAGAACGACGAGAAGGTCCGCCGCCGCTGGTATCCGGTCATCGATTACGACCGCTGCACGAACTGCATGGAGTGCATCGACTTCTGCCTGTTCGGCGTGTACGGCGTCGATTTTCTCGACCGGATCCTCGTCGAGAATCAGGACAGCTGCAAGAAAGGCTGCCCCGCCTGCAGCCGCGTCTGCCCGGAAAACGCGATCGTCTTCCCGCAGCACAAAGAGCCCGCAATCGCCGGAGCCGACGGCGAAGTCGGCAGCCTGAAGATCGACCTGTCCCAACTCTTCGGCGGCGGCGACGCACTCGGTCTGGCGGTCAAGGAACGAGACATCGAACTCGTCCGCGACGGTCGCGACGCAGTGGGCACCACCGTCGGCCTGCGCCAAAAATCAGGCTGCGGCGAACGAGACGAACTCGACGATCTGATCGACGGGCTTGATGATCTTGACCTGTAGCTATCGCCGTTGCCGTCAGACGCAAGCCGACGACTCACAAATTGCGCGTGCCAGATGAAGGCAGCCGTGGCACTGACAGTCGGGTGGCTGAGCGTAATTGATTTCGGGCTGTGAGTTTTTCACCGATTCTGACTGCTCTCCGTCGACAGTCGCCTCGGCGAGAGCACTCTTCAAGATTTCTGCAGCGAGACGGCACGACACAAATCGCCGCCGAATCAACTGAAAGAAACGCCGAACGCCAAACCTCTGCAGTGTCGCCAGTCCGTATTCCGAGCACGATCTGCCGCCGTGCAAAACTCGATGGGCACAGCAGAACCCTTTTCTCGGCGAAATGAACCGCTGATAGAACAGAATCAGCCAGATCAGTGATCGACGAGCCACGGTCGACATGCTGAGTTCTCCACCGACGGGAATCGCTAACTGCTCGCGCTGCGGTAGTGGCGGAGGGACCAGTTGAAGATGAAACGCGAGGCGACCAGGCCGGCCAGGGACGCGCACAGGCCAATCAGAGGGAGTTGCCAGGAGTCGAAGCTCTTGGCGATCACGGTCGCGGGGACGGTCACGACGAGGAGGATCGGAACGACCCAGGTGAACGCTCCCTGCAGCAGTTCGCCGGCTTCCAGACGGTTCGGGTCGGTGCCGTTCCAGATGCTTCGCGGGTAGCGGGCAAAAACGGTGATGTAGAACCAGAAGTCGTACAGCCCCTGGTTACGGCCAAACAGAATGCTCGTCGCCGCCAGCGAGATCATCAGGCTGTAGAAGAACGCGACGCCAACGATCACGTAAACGACGTACGCCAGCACCTGCAGCAGCGTGATCGGTTCGCCGATGCCGTACAGCGCGTAACTCAGAAAGCCCAGAGCGAACAGCATCTGGTTGATCATCGCCAGTTCGACCTTTTCGCAGGACACCAGGAACTGCGTGTCGATCGGCTTGAGCAGTACGAAATCGAGATTGCCGGTCCGAATCAGCTCACTGAAATTCGCGCAGTTCGGCATGAAGAACGCCTCGACGAAGGCGTTGATCAGCATCCCGGTCGCCATGAAGGCGAAGTACTGCTCCCTGGTCCAGCCGTTAATCTCGGGCACGTTGCGGAAGATGATCTCGAACAGCGTGATCTGAGCGGCGAACCAGAAAGCCCGCGTCACCAGGTTGATCAGAAAGTTGCCGCGAAACGTCATCTCGCGGACCAGCGCGTTCCGCACAAACGTCAGCCACACACGGCGATAGTCAGCTCGATCAGGGGTCACGATTCTTCTGCCTTGGGAATTGGCCGCAGATACTCGCAGATGAACGCAGATAAGGCTGCCAGGTATCTGCGTCTATCTGTGTGAATCTGCGGCTGACTCACTTCACTTGCTTCGAGATTTCAGATTGCTGATTTGAGTTTCCAGCCAGGAGGTCAATTGGACACGGACTGGCTCTGGCTCTCAAGT
>JAPOLP010000725.1 GCA_029977045.1 Planctomycetota bacterium | reverse complement strand
TGACAATGACGTCTACGTCTGCGGCGACTGCATCGAACTGTGCCAGTCGATCCTTGAACAGGAACGCCGCCGCCGCGGTGAGCCGCGCAAGCTGTTCTCAAAAGTGCCGACCCCGCGTGAGATCGTCGGCCATCTCGATGAGTACGTGATCGGCCAGACGCGAGTGAAGCGGTCCGTCGCTGTTGCCGTACACAACCACTACAAGCGACTGATGCTCGCCGCAGAAGGTGACGGCGAAGTCGAAATCGAAAAGTCGAACATTCTGATGATCGGCCCGACCGGCTGCGGCAAGACGCTGCTGGCTCGCACGCTGGCCAAGTTCCTGCAGGTGCCGTTCGCGATCGGCGACGCGACAACGCTGACCGAAGCCGGCTACGTTGGCGAAGACGTCGAAAACCTGCTGCTCAAACTGCTGCACGCTGCTGACTTTGATGTCGAAGCAGCTCAGCGTGGCATCGTCTTCATCGACGAGATCGACAAGGTCGGCAAGACGTCGAATAACGTCTCGATCACCCGCGACGTTTCCGGCGAAGGCGTTCAGCAGTCACTGCTGAAGATGATCGAAGGTACCGTCGCCAACGTGCCTCCGCAGGGCGGTCGCAAGCATCCCGAGCAGCACTACATTCAGCTCGACACGACGAACATCCTCTTCATCTGCGGCGGGACGTTCGTCGGACTCGACAAGATCATCCAGAAGCGACTTGGCAAGAAGATGATCGGGTTCGGCGTCTCAAGTGAAGAAGCTGAAGAACGCCGCGACAACCTGATGTCCGAGGTCTCGGTCGAAGACATTATGCAGTTCGGACTGATTCCGGAATTCATCGGTCGTCTGCCGGTCATCTCGGCCCTGTCGCACCTTGCCGAAGACGATCTGGTTCGCATCCTCACCGAACCGAAGAACGCCCTGATGCGGCAGTACGAGAAGTTCTTCGAGATGGAAGGTGCCGAGATCGAGTTCACCGACGAAGCCATCCGCGAAGTCGCCAAGGTCGCGATCCAGCGTGAAACCGGAGCGCGTGGCCTGCGAAGTGTCATTGAGAACGCGATGTTTGAAATCCTGTTCGAGCTGCCCGATCAGGAACGCGGTCGCAAGTACGTGATCACGCCCGAAATCGTTCGCGGCGAAGCCAGCCTGTTCCCGGATTCAGCGGCTGCGTAACGCGACGCCGCAAGGCATCAAGCAATTCAAACGCCCGGTTGCGAGATTCACACCCAACCGGGCGTTTTGCGTTCGCTGCGGCGAAATGGCTACTCGATCACAACGTGTTGTTGTTTGAGTTGCAGCAGCCGCTCCGGGTTTGGTTCTGGAAGAACGTTCGATGCGCGGACGCTCGGCAGTCCGTCGACGGTCTCCAGTGACAATGGCGGGTCGGCGAGATCTTCGACGTAGAACTTCGCACTCGGAAAAATGTCCGCCGCGTAAGTGAAGTTGTCGAGCATCGACAGCGCGACGCAGTGAGCGCTGCCGCAGGCGCTTTCGAGCATTCCGCCGACCCAGCACGGGATGCCGGCTGCCTGGCCGACGTTGTGAATCTTCACCGCATTCGTCAGCCCGCCAACTCGCCCGGGTTTGATGTTGAAGTAGCGGATGCCGCCCAGTGCCGCCGCCTGCTCAGCGCGACGGACGGTTGTCAGGCTTTCGTCCAGACAGATTGGCGTACGGACCTGGCGGCCAAGTTCGGCGTGATCGATCAGGTCGTCGTGCTGAAGCGGCTGCTCAATCATCGCAAGGTTGAATTCGTCGACCTGCCGGAACAGATCGATGTCCGAGAGCCGGTATCCGCTGTTGCAGTCGATGTGAAACGTCTGGTCCGGATAGCGGTTCCGGACAGCCTTCAGCATCGGGATATCCCAGCCGGGCCGGAACTTCAGTTTGATGCGAGGAAACTTCTGCTCGACAGCGCTGCTGATCGATTCGACCAGGTCATCGACCGAGTCCATGACGCCGAAGTCTGCTCCAACGGGAACCGTGTCGCGGGTTGCTCCCAGCAGATGATGCAGTGGCTGGCCGGTCAGCTTCGACTGCAGTGACCACCAGGCCGTATCGAGCACCGACTTCGCAAACGGGTTGCCTTTGTAGACGCTCAGCCGCTGCTGCAGATCGTCACCGGATGTGACGTCCTGTCCGAGCAGTGCGGGTGCGAGCCAATCGCGCGCGATGACGAACGCTCCACCAGCGGACTCGGGGCTGTAGCACGGGGCGGCAAACGGAGCACTCTCGCCCCAGGCGTCGACCGAGCCACTCGACATCCGGCACAGCACGGCATGAATCGCGGCGTCCTCACCGTAAGCCGTCTTCCACGGATAGATGAGCGGCATGGCGACGTGAAACAGTTCGATCCGGTCGATACGCATGGTGAATGACTCGATATGGGATTCACGATCTCAAACTGAGCGATCCGGGTGACTAAGAGATTGGTTCGGTGTCCCCCGCAACGCGTGACTGACCTCGGCCATTGGCCATCGATCTGAAGACAGCCGACAGATCTGTGCAGCAGGCCACGTCAGGATGGACTGAATGTCGATCTTTCAGGCTACTTCCCCTCGCGGACGCCGGCGATCACTTTGGCGTTCGGGTCGGTCGGCGGTTTGTCGAGGATCAGGAAGCTGAACAGGTCGGCGAGTTCCTCAGGCTTGAGCTGCTTTTCGAGCTGCTCGGGCATCATGGAGAGTTCGCTGACTTTCAGGACGTCGATCTCGCCGCGTGGAATGGTTTCGAGTTTGCCGCCCTGGACCTTGAGCACGATCCGCTGGTCGTTCTCCTCGACCGGCAGCCCGGTCAAAACGCGGCCTTCGTTGGTGATGACTGTGCGAGCCTGGTACGACGCACCGATGACGAGACTCGGGTCAAAGACGTTGGACAGAAGCTGGTCGAAGTTGCCTCGACCGTTGGCGGTGATGTCCGGTCCGACTTCGGCTCCTTCGCCATAGATCTTGTGGCACTGGCCGCAGACCTTGTTGAAGATGGCGGCGCCTTTGATCGCGTCGCCGGGGTTCGTGCGGACGAACTTCTTCATCTCAGCGATCAACTCGACGCGTTGCGGATCGCGCGTCGTGCGGATCGTGCCCCAGTGTTTCGCGACAAGCTGCTTGAGTTCCTCGTCGCCGCCTTCCAGCAGCCGCCGGACCTGGTTCTGGTTGAGTGCGCTGGCGGGAACCTGCTTTTTGCCGATTGCCGCCAGCAGCGACTTCGACCACGAGCCGCGTTGCGTCAGCAGTTCAATCGCCTTCGGCTGCGTCCCGGCGTCGAGTTTTCCATAAGACGCCAGCACCGCCGAGGCAACTCGTTCGTGATTGAAGTCACCGAGCGCCGCGATCACGTCCGCCCGGAACTTCGGCGACGCGGCCTCCGACTGCAGAATCTCCGCCACCGTGTCGAGCGTCGCTTCGTCACGAACACTGACCAGAGCCCGCAGTGCCGCCAGACGAAACGCTTCGTCCGCCTTCGGTCGAGCCACAACCTGCCGCGCACTCGCCACCGCATTCTCATCCCGCCACGACGCCGCAAGCAACAACGCGCTGCGAGCCAGCCGCGAGTTCTCCTCGCCACTCAGAATCTTCCCAACCGGTTCGCTCATCAGCGAAACAAGCTGGTCGAACTGCTCCCCCGCAATCTGCCGTGTCTGCACCCGCTGAGCGAGAACGTCGAGCGTTTGTGCTGCCAATTCACCGTTAGACGACGGACCGTTTGCAAGGAACTTGAACAAGGCCGCAACCGGTGTCAGGTCGGGATGTTGTCGGCCGAGGATGCGTTCGACGATTCGCGGCATCATCTGGGTC
>JAPOLP010000943.1 GCA_029977045.1 Planctomycetota bacterium | reverse complement strand
GTTTCAACTTGAGGGTACACGGACCGACCCGATCAATGATTTCCCGCATGACCGGATCGCATTTCCGCAGATGCCGCACCGCAATCCGAACTTGCTCGGCGTGAGTCGCCATCGCCTGTTGCCCTCAATGAATTCGCCGAAACAACTGACGTCGCCGATCAGGCTGTCTCAAATCCCTGACGCTGCTCACGTTTCAGAAGCTTGTCTGCTTCGGCATCGTCGAGGAACCGCTCGGTATCGGGATCCCACCGCACCTTGCGTCCGACGCGCATTGCAATGTTGCCAAGGTGGCACGTACTGGCGCTGCGATGCTGACTCTCGACATCTGAAATCGGAGTGCGCCGCGTCTCAACGCAGTCAAAGAAGTTGCCCATGTGGTTGATGATCGCGTCAAGCTTGCCCGCTCGTTCGGGCCGATCGAGATTGTCGAAGTCGTAAACCATTTGCTTCTCACGCGGCAAAGGATCGCCGTTCAGCGCGTCGACCGGAGCACCCGAAATCGTGCCTCGATTCACAAAGATTCGCCCCTTGTCTCCGGTCAACATGATCCCGTTACGACCGGTATCCGAAACTGTCATCACGACATTATTCGCGTATCGATACGTCGCGTTGAAGTCGACAGCCACGTTGAATCCATTTTCGACCGCCGGATAGTTCGCAGTCGCTTCAATCTCGACCGGCAGTGAATTGATCGCCCACTGTGCGATATCGAGATGGTGGGCTCCCCAGTCGGTCATCTGGCCGCCCGAGTACTCGTACCACCAGCGGAAGGTGTAGTGCGACCGCTCCTCAAGATATGGCACGTCCGGAGTCTGCCCCTGCCAGAGATTCCAGTTGAAGTTGCCCGGAACAGGGCGGACAGAGAACGGACCGCCGGTCACGTTCTTGCCGAGCACGACCTCGACCGTCTGCAGTTTCCCCAGCCGACCAGCCCGGACCATTTCGACGGCCAACCGGAACCGCGAGTCGCTCCGCTGCCACGAGCCAACCTGCACAACGCGACCGGTTTCCTTCACTACGTCCCGCAGGATCTTTCCCTCGTCGATTGTCAGCGTCAGAGGCTTCTCGCAGTAAACGTCCTTGCCGGCCCGGCACGCATCGATGATCATCTTCGTGTGCCAATGGTCCGGAGTACCGATCGTTACGACATCGACGTCATTGCGGGCCAGCAGGTCCTGGTAATTCTCGAACTCGCGAGGCGTGCTGCCGAACGCGGCCTTCGCTGTGTCCCTGACGTTCTTGTC
Source organism: Planctomycetota bacterium (assembly GCA_029977045.1). Taxonomy (GTDB): domain Bacteria; phylum Planctomycetota; class Planctomycetia; order Planctomycetales; family Planctomycetaceae; genus JAPOLP01. Next base: position 1,725 of record JAPOLP010000943.1, on the reverse strand, counting down.
GACATCGCAGACCGCAACGATGTCGCCATACATCGCCGCCTTATTGGCAATCACGCTGCCCTGATATCGCAGCCCGATCGAACCGACCCCAAGTCGCTCAATCTTGTGTCCCGGCTTGTCCTGGGCTCGCAGTGGCTGCCGCAGGTCCATTCCGGCCAACAGGCTGCCTGCGGTCGCCGTTGTGAGGAAGCCTCGACGAGTGACTTGAGAATGCGACATTGAGTGCTCCGTTGTCTGTTCTCAGGATTCAGTTGCTTCGCTGCATGCAGGAACTCTTGACGGCTGAGCGTCAGCGTTCAAGCTCGCGGTCAAGAATCGCCAGCAGACGATCGACTTCCGCTCGCGTTTCGTCATCAATTTCCCAGCCAAACGGGCGCCGACGTCGCGTTGTCGCGAACAGTCCGCGGCGATGCAGCACATACTTCTCGACCGCGAGAAAACCGTCCAGTCCCGCTTGGAGCTGCAATGCGACGAGCGCGCAGATAGGAAAGTAGATTCGATAAGCGCGTTCGTCGTCGCCCGACTGCAATGCGTTCCAGAGAGTCACAATACCAGGCAGGAACTCCATACCCGGCATCGTTCCAGCGATCCCGCGACGAAAACTGTCGATCAGCGAAATGCCGCCAGACCCCTCAAAGATGTGCGCCGCTCCGCCGGTTGCATCACGCAGAGCAGAGAGATTCGGTCCAAGCGGCGAGGCTTCCGGCTTAAACAGAATGCGGTCTGTCCCGTGCTTCTGCAGCAACTCGACGCACAACGAATGCGGAATCTGCTGGCCGACGTAGGACGACGCGTCCTGCACTATCACTGGCAACCCTGCCTCGACAACCAGAGTGTCGAAGTAATCGAATAACTCGCGTTCGAGCAGTGCCGATGAGATCGGCGGGATCGCCATCACGGCATCGGCACCTGCCTCGCGAGCGACCGCAGCATATTCGACGGCTTGCTTCGTGCTCTCTGCTCCCACGCCTGCGACGAACGCACCGCGTCCAGCATTGATCTCGCCAAGCAGTCGAGTCAGTTCGCCGCGTTCGCCAGCTGTTAGTCGCAGCAGTTCCGTCACCATGCCGGTGCAGAAGCCAGAAGCCCCCTGCGAGTACGACCAGTCGATCTGCCGCCGCAGGCTCTCGACATCAATCGAGTCGTCTTCCAGAAAGGGGGTGTGGGCCACCGGCAGGACACCAGCAATCTGGTTTGGCATCGTAAGGACTCACTTTGCTTGGACCGCTGCTTGAAGATCTGGCAAGAACAGACAGGCTGGCGCAACAAAAAACGCCCGGCAGCAGTGGATGCTGTCGGGCGTCAGTGTGTTAACCACACGGTGTATCAACAAGGCTGGAGAAAGAGATGAGCGAGCCGATCAAAAGCGGCTGCCAATGGTTTGTCAGTTAAGTGGATACGGAACGTGCTGCTGACAATCCAGTCACGATCCTGTCGTCCTTAGAAAGGAGGTGATCCAGCCGCAGGTTCCCCTACGGCTACCTTGTTACGACTTAGTCCCAATCACGGAGTTCACCCTAGACGCCTGCCTCCCGAAGGTTAGCTCAACGGCTTTAGGTGCCCCCCGCTTTCGTGGCTTGACGGGCGGTGTGTACAAGGCTCAGGAACACATTCACCGCAGTATAGCTGACCTGCGATTACTAGCGATTCCGGCTTCATGCAGGCGAGTTGCAGCCTGCAATCCGAACTGAGCGGCGCTTTTTGGGATTTGCTTACTCTCGCGAG
>JAPOLP010000202.1 GCA_029977045.1 Planctomycetota bacterium | reverse complement strand
ATAAATGAGTCGGCATCATGCGTCAGATGAAAAGATGCAGCACCAAGCCTCAAGGTGGTGTTCTCGAAATCGCCGACCACTGACTTCGCGGACGCTACCTGCGTCATCGATCGGTGATACGAATTGTGCCATGAGAAGTGTTCCTGAGGATGGCAACTCATACATGCGTCCGAGCCGACAAACCCGCTGTGGGCCTCTTCGACAGGACGACCAGCAACAGCGGGCTCCGCTGTCGTCATCTCACGATGACTGATGGCCAGCCAGGCAAGCCCGCATGGCATTGCAGGAAGCGAGATCGCCAGCATCACAATTGGCCTGGCGAAGTTCGTCCTGCCTTGTGCAGTACGAATTGCTGCAACACCGAATGCACACGTAAAAACGACGAGCAGAACCTCAATCATACTCTTCCTGACACGCTGTTGGAGTTTCGCGCCGGGCAGCGATTGGCTCCCCGCCTCGCAGGAAGCTGAGGAATGCCGCATGAATCGCAACAATGAGACAGATGGCCCCCAGTGGCACCAGGAAAATTCCGAGCCCCGGGTCTCCGGAGTGGATGAAGATCCCACCCAGCAGAAATCCGCCAGGAAGAAAGATGCTGGCTGCAATCAGACATGCAGAGGCCCGTCGAATTCTCCGACATTCTCCGACATTCGTGAGCTGAACAGAGAATGCAAACGCCAGATGAACAATCGCAAGGAGAGTCCCATGCGCGTGGCCAAGGCTCCAGACGAGCCGGCGAGTTTTAAATGCCGGATCAAGGTACCAGGGGACCTTGAATCCATGCAGGAATTCAAGAAAGAGGCCAATCGTCACGAAACAGAGCAGAGACAACCAGCCGAAGAGCAGATGTCGTCGACAAGTTCTGTTTAGTGGCCCAGGAGACGTGTGAGACTGGCGAACGTTTTGGGAATCAGTGACTGACAATCGAAACTCCCACTTGACTGACTTTCGCGCCGTGAATTCGACGCCGCAACAGGTTAGCTCGGCAGTCGGCGCGATCAAGGAAGATGGTGGCCCGTGAATCCACTGCCGAAGCGGCAACAAAGAAAGGCGGAGAAGTTGTATTCCCAGGAGCCTGTAGATTTCCTCGCTCACGCTGATGATCGAGAGGTCCAGGTTGGCACCGCAGCGGGAACATTCACATACCGTCGTTGCAATGATTCACGAAAGCGGTGAGTGAGGCGTCGGAATGGTGACGTTGAGGGGCCACAAGTCTCGCGAGAGTGCTCACCTCACCTGCCCGGCTTCCAACTCTTCTCCGCATGGTATTCTGTAAAACGTAAAGTCAGATCCACACAGTCATTGACGAAGGCAATCTGCAGGGACTACTGGCAGACACAGAACAAGAGAGTCTCCGAATGGAGTCGGCGTCTGTAGCCCCGTCTGCGGTACCACGGTCGTCAAAGCCAGACTCGCAAGGCTGATCACGCTCTTAGGCGGCGACGGCTGGCCCCAGATCGCCCGATAGAGAATTTGATTTCCACTGCCTTTACAGAAACGACAGAAGGCTCAGCCCGAAGCTGTCAGATGCGACCTGGTAGGTGGCCTGCAGGGTCTGCTGGTAGGCGAGAAACGCGGTCAGCACTTCGCTGAGGTCGGCGTCGAATTCGTGAGAGAGGTCGTCGTTGAGCTGGACTTCCTCGTCAGCCAGGCGGTTTTCAACTTCGTCGAGTGTTCGTAGACGCGTGCCGAGTTCGCCCCGAACCTGCAGCGTGCGTGAGGATTCATCGTCGAGCAGGCTGCTCAGGCGGGTGAGTTCCTGATCGTCGCCATTCCTCAGGGCAACGGAGATTGAGCTGAGCAGACTGAGAATGCCCTGTGATTCGCGCGGTGCGGTGTCCCGACCGGTCAGAGCGACGGTGTTGTCGGTGCCGGTTTCCGAACCAGCGAGGCCCAGCGCCTGCGACGTTTCGTCAGACGCAACGCTCAGCGGGCCGGTACCAGAGTTGTCGAGCAGCGTGATGCCGTTGCCGACGGTATTGAGGCTGGCGACCAGGTTGCCGGGGTCGACAGCGTTGATCGCGTCAAGCACGTCCTGAATTCGCACGGCGGACGAGACATCAACCTGCACCACGCTGCCATCGCGACGCGTGATTTCGAGAGGCCGCTCACTCGACACCGGCACGCCCAGGCCGTGATTCAGATCGACAAGTCTTGTGTCGGCGGTGAGCGTTCGGATGCCGAGCAGCGTCGCGTTGCTGCCGTTGTTTTCGCCGATCGAGAAATCAGCACCACTGACTCGGCTGGAGACGGCGATTCCGTTTCCGCTGTCGTTCAGGTCCGTCGCGAGATCGAGCCCGGCGAGCTGCAGTTCGTTGAACAGATCCTCGATGGTCTCGGCGGACGAGATGTCGACGACACCGGACTTCGAGCCGTTGCTGATCAGGAGACCGTTGCCGGAGGTCGCTCCAATGCCGGTGCCTCCGTTGAGGTCCGACAGTTTCGACTGGAGCGTGATCCGCGGATCGAGATCGCCGCCGTTGATCGTCGCAACTGCGGCGGACTCGATGCCCAGGTCCGAGGCGACTCGCGAACCGGCCACGTCCGAGATCGCGACGGTCCCGGTCGACGCGGTCACTCGCAGGCCGGACAGCGAGGCGGGATCGATGTCGACAGTCAGGTTGACTGCTGATCCAGAGAACGTGTCTTCGAGGATTGCCTTGACGTCGCCGATCGTTCGGGCCGGTGTCAGGTCAACCGAAAGTGTTTCTGAATCCGTACCGTCATCGACTGTCACCGTAACCGAGCCGAGGTTCAGCCCCTGGCCACCATGCAGGTTCGACAGTTTCGTATCGAGCGTCAGGGCAACATCGAGGTCGCCGCTGTCGACAGTGGCCAGCGAATTGAACGCGGTCACGCCGTCGAGGTTGTTCGCAATCTGAACGCCTCGGCCAATCAGCGAGTTCAGCGACTGCGTGTCACCGTTGTAACGCACCTGCCCACTGCCCAGCAGCTCGAATGGCGTCTCGCCAGACGCACTGCCACCGAACAGGTACAGCCCGCGGAACTTCGTGTTCGCCGCGTTGATGATGCCGCGCAGGACGCCGTCGACTTCGGTAGCGAGTCCCTGACGCGCGTCGTCTGAAACGGTATCTCCGAAGCCCTGCAGGACGAGCGTCTTGACCTGATTGATCGAGTCGGACACAACCGAGAACGCGTCCTCTGTTGTCGCCAGCAGCGAGCGATCGGTCTGCACGTTGGCCACGTACTGCTGATTCTGCTCGAGTCGCTTCTGCAGGATGATCGTACGGAGTGCCGACGACGGATCCTCACTGCCGACTAGAAACTGCTGCCCGGTCGTAAGCTGATCCTGCAGACGTTGAATCTCTGTCCGCGCGGTCGCGATCTGGCTCGTCAGCCGCGAAGCCGCGAACGAGTTCGGAAGTCGACCAGGAAGAATCGGGCCGAGAGACATCAGAGGCCTACCAGTATCTGGAACAGTTCGTCGACGGTTTGAATGACGCGGGCCGACGCTGCGAACGCCTGCTGAAACTCGATCATCCGCACGGCTTCCTCGTCGAGACTGACGCCCGAGTACTGATCGCGCTGAGCGTTCAGCGAATCGACGTAAGTCTGCAGCCCCTGAGCCGTCGCCTGCTCGGCTGCCGATCCTTGCGAGACGGTGGAGATGATCGAGTTGTAGAAGTTGTTGACGCTCGCGCCGCCCAGCGAGTCCTGATCGGCATCGAGCACCTCGGCCAGCAGCAAAGCGTTGCGGTTGTCCGACGGCCCGCCTCCCTGCCCTGCCGCGAACAGGTCAGGATTGCCAGCGATCACTTCGTTGAGCCCGATCGTCAGCGAATCCGAACCCGTGAAGAACGTGTTGATGCCCAGAGCCGCGAGGACTCCACTGGTGTCGTCACCGAACCGCAGTTCAAAGTCAGTGTCCGCGTCGAGCTTCAACCGTCCGTCAGTCGTGATCGATGCCGACACTCCGTCGAACGAGTCGATGGCGGCCCGCACGTCCTCGAGCGTCGTGTCGTTGCCGCCAAGTCCGTCGAGGTCGATCGCGATCTCGTGCGATTCGGCCAGGCCGGTCTGCAGATTGCGAACCTTCAACGTGAAGCTGCCGTGTTCGGGAGTGAACGCGAGGCCGGCGTCGCTCAGCACCCGATTCGCATCCGACACGCTGTTGATCGCGGTGATGCTCGAATATCCGGCCAGACCCTCGCCGGAACTGTGCACGCGATTGACGGCGTCGATCAGGCCGGCACTCAACTGGTCGAGCAGATCGTTGAAACCGCCAAGAATCTCGTCACGCCCCTCGATGATCCCTTTCAGTTCGCCGCCTGCCCGTGTGACATCCAAGTGAGTTCGGTCGAAGCGGACTTGCTGAACGCTCACTCCGCGATCAGCGCTGACTGTTGCTTCCAGGTGCTGCTTTTCGCCACCCAGCAGGACGTACTCCGAACCGCTGAAGACCTCGACGACGCCGTTCGGCCGCTCCTCGTACCGGATGGGAATGATCTCTGCGAGACGATTCAGAGCTTCGTAACGGTTCGCCCGCAACGCTCCGGCATCGCTGCTCAACAGGCCGTTCGACTCCTGCAGGCTGATCTGACGATTCAGCGTCTGGATCTCGTCGATCAGATTGTTCGCTTCGGAAATGATGTCATCGATGCGGGTTGCCTGAGCGCGACGGATGTCGTCGACGCGCGACCGCAGGTCGGTGATCGACTGGACGAGCAACCGCCCTTCCTCAATGACACTGCGCCGCAGCGGCGACAGTTCCGGCTGATTGACGACTTCGTTAATCGCCGCTGTGAACTCGCTGAGCCGCGTCGACAGGTCGGTATCTCCGAGTTCGCGAAGCTGAGCCTCGAGCTGGGAATAGATTTCCTGGCGAGCCTGCGACGCCGACGCGTTCGAACCGGCAGTGTGGATCCGTTTTTCGAGATACTGGTCGATGATCTGCTTGACGGAAGTCGCCTGGGCTCCCGAGCCAACGATCAGCGCTCCACGCTGAAACGGATTGGCAGCGTCAATCTGCAGCTCTTCGCGGATGAACCCCGGGCTGTTCGCGTTGGCAATATTGTTGGCGCTGACCTGGACACCGGTGCTGAACAGCTCCAGTGCTCGCGATGCCGTTGCCAGTGCTGCGTTAAGTGCCATGCGGGAAGATCCGTTTGAGAGCGGTCAGCTCTTAAACCTTTGCATCAAGAAGTGTGCCGCCACCGGTGGGTCGGCGATCGTCGTGAGTACCAGCGGCGGATCGTTCGCCCGCCATCGCGATGATCTGTCGCATTTCCTGACACTGGCGAGCTGACCGAGTCACCACCGTCCAGTTCACCCAACTGTCGCGTCGCAGCTTCCAGCTCCGCTGCTCGATCTGCTTCATCCAGAGCGTTGCCTGGCGATGCTGCTCTGCCGGGATCACGGACGCCGATGCCTCGTCGGCTGGCCGCAGTTCGGTGAGCAGTCGCTGCAGGCTGTCCGCCTTGAAGCGGTGTCGCCGAGCGTTGTTCAGGATCTGCTGACGCTGCTTCAGATGCCGTCGCAGTTTCTGTTGAAGCTGAACTTCGGTGTCGGCCAGTTCGTTGAGGCCGGCAGCGTCACCGCTGGCCAGTGCCAGCAGTCGTTGCGCATAAACCGCTTCGAGTTCCTGCTGGATGGGCTCCAGCACGGCGAGGAAGCGGACGATGTCGCGAAACAGTTCGGCGGGCATTCGGGGCTGCTCGGTCGGAACGGTGCACGGCAATCAGTGGGACGATCCGTCGTCGCTCGCTGGTGATTGCCGCGTCGAGTCACATCGAGTTTCGACGCCGCACAACCGTTCGATCCTGCTTTTCCCGGACGACAGATGCGGACTCGCTGCCTTACACCGTTTGACAGCGAAATACCCGAAGAGGGAGGGCATTTGCCTCCCGAGTTCGGATAGCGGAACGGCGCGAGCCGTCCGGCCCATTAGTGTTTGGCCTCAAGGCACTCGGCGACTCGAAATCCGTCTGCCACTTCCGAATGGCCTCATTGCCGCAACAGACCGCGCAGCTGATATCAAAGAGATCACAGACAGTAGCCGGGGGGCGAAGACCGCCGGTTTACGAATCGAAGCGACGTTCGCATCCTGAAGGGATGCCAGAGTTCCGCGTCGTCGGGTGCGGTCTTCTGGCATCCCTTCAGGATGCAGCGTCAAGCCACCCAGACTCCAGGGGTCTCCGCTACGCTGCGACCCCCGGCTACTTTTTGCGATCACTTCGTGATCGAACGACGACATTGAAGAGTTACTCGCCGGCGCGCGGCGTTGTGTCGGCGTTCGGACCGAGGTGGTCCAGGTAGAGGAACAGGTCGCGGAGTTCCTCGTACGACAACGGCTCCAACAGGCCGTCGGGCATCGACGAGCGGTTTGATTCGACGGCTTCCTCGACCTCAGTTTGCGGCAGCAGCGTCACCTTGCCGTCCGACGCGACGATGCGAATCTCACCGCCGCCAGCGGCCAGCATCATGCCGTTGAAGACCCGCCCGGCTTTTGTGATGACAGTAAACGTCGGGTATTCCTCGTTGAGGCGGTGCGACGGGAACAGCGTCGCTTCGAGCTGCTCCTTCTTCTGCAGCCGCCAGCCGAGCGAACTGAGGTCCGGCGCCCACTGCTCACCAAAGCCGTCCTTGCGATGACACTTCGAGCACGTTGCCTTTTCATAGACCGCCTTCCCGTGCTGCAACCGCTCGGGAGTTTCCACTTCGGCGGCAAGCCGGGTTCTCAGTTCGGCGAACTTCCAGCGAGCGTTCTGCGGATCCAGCGTGAGAGCCGCAGCCGGCTGTTCCGGGTACTTACCGGCAAACCACTGCTGCCAGTCGGCAAGCGTTTTCAGCGGAGCGTCCTCGGCATTCTTCGACGTTCCAGCCCACTGAGACAGCAGCGCGACCGCTTCCGACTGGCCGTCAACGTCAAGCGGCAGACCGACGAGGATCACCTGTCGCAGCCACTTCGCCTTGGTCGCCCGAATCCGAAACCGAGCCAGTGCCCGCAGCACCGACCGCGACTGCTCACCCTCGATCAGCGGCAGTGACCGAACCAGGTACCGCCAGTCCTGCGGGTTTCGAGGGCGTTTCAGGCAATAGAGACTCAACGCGTGAGCAGCCTCGTCACGCCGTTCTGTTTTTGCCTCGAAGACTCCCCGCACGTAATCAAGAGCCAGTTCGTCTTCTGACTGAGCGAGCACCTGAATCGTCAACGCCTGCGTCTTCTGCGACGCATCGTCGTCCCGACCGGCGATTTCTTCATCGATCGCGATCAGCCCGGCAACGGCCTCACGCGTCGGCTCAGTTCGCACAGCTTCGATTGCAGTCGCGACAGCCGGATCAACGGTAACCGGGTCGTCAGCAGACGCGATCGCCGTCGTTAACCCGCAAAGCAGCGCAACTGCGACGAATGCCAGGAGCAACGACCTTGTGTGATCAGACATGGCTGTTCTCGACAGGCCGGTTTGTCATAGGTTAGTCGTTGCCGTCGGTATCGCGCGTCAGCCAGACGGCGCAGGGAGCGTGTCTGGTCAACCGAGTCGAGACGCTGCCCAGCAGAAACCGTTCGATGCGCGAGTGCCCGTTGGCTCCTGTCATCAGCACGTCGGCAGGCCAGCTTCCGGCCAGCTCGATGAGGTGATGAGCAACGTCGTCAGACTCTTCGATGCGCACCTGCACGCGGTCGTAGCCTGCGGCTTCGAGTTTCGCGGCGGCGGCCAGAGCGGCTTTCTCGGCGGTCTCTTTCTCGCGAGCCCACTCGTTGCTGAGATGCTGCAGGATGTCCATGCGGAACGACTTGAGCAGCGAGAGCACAGTGACGATGCGAACTTCAGCAACTGCTCCGATCGGCAGACGCACGAGATCGTCGATCGCACCGTCCGCCGCTGGCGAGCCGTCGTACGCGACCATGACTCGCAGACGTTCGCCCAGAGCTGGCTCGGAAGATGGAGCCACCGGGCGACTGACCAGAACATCACAGTGAGCGTGCTTCAGCAGCCGCTCGGTCGTGCTGCCGAGCAGGAAGCGGTCCAGCGCTGAGAGCCCGCGCGAGCCGGCAACGATCAGATCAGCCGGCATCGTTTCGGCCCGCTGCAGAATCTCTTCGGCGGGGTGCCCGTCGTGGATGCTTGATGTGACTTTGACCTGACAGCCAGCAAGCCGCTTCCGTGTTTCTTCGACAGCGTCCTCGGCTGCCTGCCGCTGCCGGGCCTGCGTGATTTCAGTGACGCGGTCGCGGATACCGTGACTGCCGGCATAGACAACCGGGTGCTCCAACACCGAAATGATTTCCATCTCCGCGTGGTCCGGAAACCGCAGCCGACCGAGCAGATCGACGACTTCCTGCGAGTGCGACGATCCATCCGCCGCGACGAGAATCTTCATGGGTCACTCCTGCCCGTTGAATTTGAGCTGCTGCTACTGTGCGATAACGCGTTTGACAAATCGCAGAAGCAAAGGATGCGCCGGCTCGGCCATCTGCCCGTGGTTGTAGCCATCGAGTTCGTAAAGCGTCGTATCGGGATGCTCGACAACCTGCATCATCCGCCACAGGTACGCGTTTTCCTCGTACCTGCCCAGCATTTCGAGTTCGCGGTCGCCGGAGATCAGCAGCAGCGGCGGCGCGTCTTT
>JAPOLP010001108.1 GCA_029977045.1 Planctomycetota bacterium | reverse complement strand
CGCTGCGTCTGCTCGGCGTACACTGCATCGGAGTTTCTGCGACAGAGATCATTCACATCGGGCAGGCCGTCATGCACTTCGGCGGGACGATCGAGGACTTACGCGACAACGTGTTTAACTACCCGACGATGGCCGAGTGTTACAAAGTCGCCGCGTTTGACGGCCTCAACAAGCTGGGCCTCGACATCCGCGACCACGTCCCGACGCAGGAAGCCGAGATTCTCGAACAGGTCAACGAACTCGTCGTCGGACTGGAAACGCCAGCGGCAACGGAACTGGCTGCCGCGACGTAGCGGAAGTCGTGCAGACTTTCGGCGTCTTTCAAAACACTCGCACGTCGCGCCGAAACTCTGCGCGAGTTTCGCTACGGATGGATTCTGCTACCCGGCCGAAACCTGCCGCAGCGCGTCGAGTGCCGCTTCGATTTCGTCGGTGGTGTTGTGAATGCCGACGCTGAAACGGACCGCTCCCTGCTGTTCGATCGTGCCCAAGCGACGGTGCATCAGCGGGGCGCAGTGCAGGCCGGCTCGCGTGTCGATCTGAAAATGGCCGCTCAGCAGGCTCGCCAGTTCGTCGGACGAGTACAGCTCCGAGACAACGCCCACGACGCCGGTGTGCCGGGTTGAATCCTCGTGGCCGAAGATTCGCAGTGACGGGATCTCGCGCAGCCCGACAACCAGTTGTTCCGTCAGTGCGAGTTCGTGACTTCGCACGGCGTCGATCCCGCGTTCGTTCAGCCAGCCGAGAGCCGCGTCGAGACCAACGATCCCTGGAGCGTTGTGATTCCCCGACTCAAACCGGTCGGGCATCGTGTCCGGCTGCGTGTCGAGTTCGCTGCGCGATCCCGTGCCACCCTGCCGCAGCGGAGTCAATTCGGATTCTCGCGCTGGCGCGATGTAAAGCAGCCCTGTTCCCAACGGCCCGAGCAGTCCTTTGTGCCCCGCACAGGCGACGAAGTCGGCGTTGAGTTTCCGGACGTCTAGCGGCAGATGTCCCGCTGTCTGGGCAGCATCGACGGCGAACAGGATGCCTCGTTGACGAGCAAACTCGCCGACGGCTTCAACCGGCTGAATCGCCCCTGTTACGTTCGACGCGTGCTGCAGAACGATCAGCTTCGTCTCGGGCCGAACGGCAGCGACAACGTCTTCCGCTCGAAAGAAGCCGGCATCGTCGATCTCGACGAGTGAAACGCTGACACCCCGGGTCCGCTCAAGCTGCCGCAGCGGACGCAGGACCGAGTTATGCTCGGCTTCGGACGATACAACGTGATCACCTTCCCGCAGAAAGCCGTGCAGGATCGTGTTCAGACTGTCGGTGCAGTTGAACGTGAAAACGACCTGCTCTTTCGCAGTTGCCGCGAGCAGGTCCGCCGCCCGCAACCGGCAGCGATCGACAATCCGCTGCAGTTCGATCGCCGCATCCGTCGAACCTCGCCCGACAGGCCGCCCATTCTTCCGCTGGTATCGGTCGATGGCTGCGTAAACACACTCCGGCTTCGGAAAGCTGGTTGCGGCGTTGTCGAGATAGATTGCTGAAGTGCTCATTGATTGCTCAGCAATAGACGTCAAGGAATCGGGCGGTCTGTGACTTGGAAATCAAATCGCGATTTCATTCCCCAAGCAGTGTAGCGACACCATGCCCTTCTCTAAGCAACGTGATTAATTCACGAGCAAAGCGGTCGACCGCCATCTGTTCTGTGATTAAGGCAGCTGACAATTGAAAGGGTGATGATTTTCGAGCCGGTTCGACATCAGGATTCGAGAGTTGCACCTGACACGAAAGGTGTCCCGAGAAATCGCACTCGCCGATCGAGATCGAGACATACGGAGGCGTCTCGACAAACCCTGCTTCAATTGAGACTGCCAGGGTTGTGTTATCTGGGCACGCCAGAAGCCGATCTGCAAATTGTCTCAGTTCATGAGCGGTCGAGTACGCCGATGCCCAACCTCTCCAGTCAGCTGACTCCAATCGAGTTTCAAGTTCGACAATGTCGTCGTCGCACCATGGGACACGAAGTTCAAGACGATTCTGACCGCTAAAGCCTGCCATTGGTTTCCAGTCACAAGAACCTGCTGAAGTCTTCTCGTTGAGTCTGCTCCTTATGGTGGCCAGTTGCGAATCGCAAGTACGGTGGCGACGATTTCGACCGATCAAGCCTCTTCGACCCTGCGGTGGAAAGCATCATGGCAAAACAATGGCGTATCGGAGTCATCGGCAGCACCGGGCGGGGCAACTACGGGCACGGGCTCGACACCGCCTGGCAGGCG
>JAPOLP010000291.1 GCA_029977045.1 Planctomycetota bacterium | reverse complement strand
CATCGCTCGCTGACCTCCCTGTCAGGGCAAGCGGAAGTGTGTCATCAGTGTCTGTGTCTGAGCCTGGAACGGTCTGAGAAATCAGTACGTCAGAATCAGCTCGAAGAAACCGGCGTAGAGTTCGTCGACGTCGCCGGTGTTGAACTGCCGGTACAGATTCTTGAAGCCCTGGTCGGGGATCAGAGTTGAAGCTCCGAACAGGGCGATCATGTTGTCGTTGTGGAACGGCCGCCATTCGAAGCCGACGCTCAGGTCCAGGCCGATCTTCTTGTCGATGCCGCCCTGGAATGTGAACGTTTCCAGCACCGCGGTCTCGTCGAACATCAGATAGTTCGCGTTTGTGATCATGCGGAGCTTCGGCGTGATGTCCGCGTCGAAGCCCAGGTTGAAGAGCAGCAGGCCGGGGTTCGTGAAGTTGCTCTGGCCCTGCGTTTTGCTGGATCGCAGGTCGGGCACCAGACTGCGATCGTTAACCAGCCGGACGCCGAAGAGCTGGATTGCCTGGCGCTGCCAGTAGCTGAATTCGCCGCCCGCGAAGACCGGGTTGTCCATAATCGTATCGAAGCCGTTGCCGGTGCGGTCGTTCGGGTCGCCGTCGCCGGAGGCAAAGAAGACTGAGCCTCGAAAACGTGCCCAGTCGCGGTCGTAGGAGAGTTCGAGAGCGCCCATGAACGCGTTGATGTCGATGGGCCGGCCGCCGATCGGATTCAGCTTGTCCTGACCGGTGACCCAGTACAGAGCGTTGCTGACATTGATTCGGCCCATGTGGCCGTCGCCGGCAATCCCAAAGTAGTACGCGTCGACGCCGTGCTGCTGAAACACGCCCGCAGGGTCGGGACGAACCAGAAAGTTGTTGCGGTCGAACTTCATGCTCGGGTTGTCGTGATTCCAGTGGAAGCTGGTCTGGAACGTGTAGCCGGGAAAGACGAAGTCCTGGATGTAGTAGTTGGCGATCATCACGTTCTGGTGACGGTCGTCGTACGTGTTGAGGCCCGAGTTCGTGTCCTTCTCGACCATGTCGTACCAGATCAGGTTGAACTGATGCCGGTTCGAGGTCCGCGTGCCGAACAGCCGCACGGCCCGGTTCGTGTCGAAGAAGATGAAGCCGCGGAAGTCCGAGTTGAACAACTGGTTGCCCGCTCGCGCCGACACGAAGTCGTAGTCCGGGCTGAGGTCCGCGAGCTTCGCCTCGACGAAGTACTCCTGCAGCAGGATCGAGTGATTCTTGAATCGCGTCCGTCCGCCTCGCGTGTTGGGATTCACGACCGACAGCTCGCTGACCTGCAGGTCGTTCATGTTGAACGCCGGAGCCAGGCGGATCTGCCAGTCGAGCGGTTTGAAGGCGGACTGTGCTCCGTGGAACAGGTCGAACCTCAGGAAGAAGTTCTGCAGAGTCGTACGCTGCAATGCCTCGCCGAAGAACTACTGCTGATTGGCGTGCCGCGTACTTTCAAACGGAGTTGTCGGCGTTGGCACTTCGCGGAAGTCGAACAGCGTCTGACTGGTCGCCGTCAGGTTCATGAAGGTGTGCTGCCCGATGATCGGGAAGTCGCCCTTGAGCACGTTCTGGTTGTACGGATCCCACCAGTGCCCAGGCACGCCGATGTAGTCGACGGTCCACGGATAGCTGGCCCCGTAGCGATCCGTTCGCGGATAACCCAGTCGCCAGCGGTCGGGCACAGGCGCGAAGTGGCTGTCTTTCTGGACGTCCGACGAGAGAATCCCCGACGGCCCCGTAAAGCCGCGCGGCGGATCCATTTCGAGCGTCAACAGCTCGGACTCCTCGGCGAACTTCAGCGGTGCATCCGGCAGCAACTGAGGTTCGATTGGTCGGTTGAGGATCTCGGGCCTGAGTTGCCCGTCGATCGCGCCGTCTGATGACTTAGTGAACCCCGCCAGCTCAAGGGTTGGACCTCCGTCGGACAAAGCGGAGTCGCCTGAAGTGGCAATGAGTGTTCTCTCGGCGGCGGCTTGGCGAACCTCCGCGTCAGGGTCCCGCAGCAGTTCGTTGTGCAGTTCATGCTGCAGTGGCTGCGGCACATTTGGCAGCAGACGAATGAGTTCGAGACGGGCATCAGGCAAAGGATGCTTCAGCAGGCGAGCATAGCGCAGTTGCGAGGCACCGATCCCCAGATTACCGAGTTGCTGCCGGGCAGCGGCGGCCTCGGACGGGTCAGCAGAGTGAATCTCCGTCAGCAGTCTGACGATCTGCTGTCGAGGAGTTGTCGCAGAAGAGTCGTTGACGGAAGTTTCGTCGGCCTGATCAGCGGCACCGCGAGCCGCGTCCGCACACAGCAAACTCGAATCAGCAGCGACCAGACAGAACGCGATCAACGCCAATGACCTGACTGTGTCTGGCCACCGACAGCTTTGCCTGCTGATTCTTTGAAGTCTGGAGCGTGCCACGCCACCGCCTCGACCGAGGTCCCTGCAAACGAGATCCCACGCACCATCGTCCGGAGACGATCGCGTATCGGTCATATCGGTCAGGAAGACGTGGTAACTTTTTCCGGATGCGCAGAATTTTCCGGATGCAGCCTCACCTCGGGTACGTGAGAACGGATGATGGGAAGGATAGGCAGTCTCGGCCTGCTCGGAGCTACGATAGCCGTCACCAGTTCTCGGCTAGCCATTCGATAAATGGGTCGCCGTAGCGGTAGCCGCCGTAAGCACAGGTGATCGCCCCGATAAGCATCGTGTCGCCGGGGAAGAGCTGTGTGACGGGGATCACCCAGATGCAGGTGCCGAGGCCCAGGCTCGCACCGATCAGGGCTCCGAAAATGGCACCGAGGATCGGATGGGCCTGTCTGGCGACTCGGTTGGACTCGAGTTCGCGCCTCGATCGTCGCGATATGGCGTTGTCTCCGGAATCTCGCGGACGGTTTCAGCGAAGAGATTTCCAGAGTTCAACGGCCCGATCGATGAATGGTTCTCCGAACCGGTAGCCTCCGTAGCTGCAGATCACGATGGCCAGGACGACCGTGTCACCCGGGAACAGGACAGCAAGCCGTGCTCCCGATCCGAGTCCCAGGCCAACCCACAGGCCCACGAACGCGCCAACGATCACACCGACGCATCCATTCGCCCGTCTGATAGTTCGCCTTTCTCGCTGACTCTGTTCCTCGTGAGGGCTCATCGGAGTTGTCCCGGTCGGATGGAACGCGCCGTCGTGGCGTTACCGACATAGTTATCCACAACAGACAGACGTCCGAAGTAAGTCGAGCGGGCGAATGTAGTCCCCGGCCAAACAGATCAAAATCAGCCAATAGGATGCTGATCATTGTCAGTTCGCGTTTGCCAGTTCAGACCGACCGGATCACGGCGTTTACCGTCGAGTCGTCAACCAGATGATCAGTAACGTGGCTAGCACAATAAGCCCAATGACCGCTGTGATTCGTTGCCCGCCTTCACAGAACTTCAGGTATCGATCATGTGAAATTCCCCAGGCTCGTGCGATCGCTTCGAGCTTCGCCTTCTGGTCGTCGTTGAAGCGGGCATTCCCCGCTGCCATATGCAGGAGAAATCCAGCCATCACAAAACCGGCGAAGAACAGAAACGGGTGCGGTTGCATGTGGCTCTCCGGGAATCTTCAGGCCGAACTACTTTCCATTTCCCGCGCTTAGGTCATTGTTACGAACCGCTTGCAGCCTGGCTGTGAGCCTGGCTTTGTAACGATCGACGACCGTTGCGTATTTCTCGTCGCTGGCCAGGTTCGTGTACTGCTTCGGGTCCTTCTGCATGTCGAAGAGTTCGATGCCGCCTTTGGCGTCTTCGCCGTATTGAATGAAGGCGTAGTCGTTGTCTCGCAGCAGGAAGCCTTTGCCGTTGACGCTGAAGGCGGTGTCGCGGATGTCGGCGTCCGGGTTGTCGAGCGTGGGGGCGATGTCCAGGCCCTGCAGGCGGGCGGGGACTTCCAGGCCGCAGAGGCCGGAGATTGTCGGGTAGAGGTCGATCAGTTCGACGAACGAGTCGCAGACGGCAGGCTGTTTGCCGGGGACGCTGATGATCAGCGGGACCTGAGCCGACTCGTCGTGCAGGCTGACCTTCGCCCAGAAATCGTGCTCGCCCAGGTGGTAGCCGTGATCGCTGGTAAAGATGACGATCGTGCTGTCGTCGAGCCCCGCGGCTTCCAGAGCGTCCAGCACCTTGCCGACCTGCGCGTCCATGTACGCGACCGAGGCGTAATACCCGCCGACGGCCTTCCGCTGCCGCCGCTCGTCCATCTTCATGTTGACGCTGGTCTTGTAGTTGATGCCGGCTTTCGGAATGTCGTCCCAGTCGCCCGGCACCTTCGGCGACAGCGTCATCTTCGAGTACGGCAGAAACGGTTCGTAGTAGGGCCTGGGCGAGACAAACGGAACGTGCGGTCGGACAAAGCCGACGCCCAGCCAGAACGGTTCGTCCTTGTGTTTGTCGAGCAGCTCGCAGGCCTTCTTCGCGGTCTTACCGTCCGAGTGGACCATGTCATCGCCGTCCGCTTCGACGACGACAAACGTGTTGCCACCGACGACGGGCTTCTTGCCGTCCGGGTTGCCTTCCAGAGTCTCGCCGTCGCCGGGAGCCTTCCATTCCGGTCCCTGACTGTTGAAGCGTTCGGTCCACGAGATCGGATCGTCCGCGCCGTCGGTTCCCGCTTCGATGCCGCCAGGCACGCCCATGTGGAAGATCTTGCTGACTCGCGCGGTGTAGTAGCCGTTGTTCTTGAAGTGCTGAGCCCAGGTCGCTAGATCGCCGATCGCCTTCCGCGGACTGATGTAGCCGAGCACTCCCGTCGCGTGCGGGTAGTAGCCGGACATGAACGACGCCCGTGACGGACCGCAGTACGTTCCCTGGCAGTACGCCCGCGTGTACCGAGTCCCTCGCGCCGCCAGCCGGTCAATGTTCGGCGTGCTGCAGACCTTGTTGCCATAGCACGACAACGCCGTCGACGTCAGGTCGTCCGAAATGATGAACAGCACGTTGAGCCGTTTGGCATCAGCGGCTTCCGCAGCAGAACCGCGAACAATCAGGCCAAGCAGCAGAACACTGCAGAATGCGAAACGCAGAATTGCGGAGTGCGAAGCGAGCATGGAACGTCCTTTTTCAGGAAGGTCTGTAGGGGGCGTGGAGCGTATCGTAACGCACCACGCCTCAACCGGAATCGATGTTGAGTTACGCTACGCTCCGCGCAGCCTGCGAGAGTGGTTTGACGTGCTTTCCGGCGAGCGCAATACTCGCGCGAACTGCTTCCTGAGATCCCGATACCGGAGTCCTTCCGTATGCGTACGATCGCGGTTTTGTGTGCCTTGCTGCCTGTCTGTGGTTCGACGATTGCGGCTCGGGCTGAGTCACGGCCGAACATCATTGTCATCCTGTCGGACGATATGGGTTATTCGGACCTGGGCTGTTACGGCGGCGAGATCAAGACGCCGACGCTCGACGGACTGGCCGGGAACGGGCTGCGGTTTACGCAGTTCTACAACACCGGTCGCTGCTGTCCGACGCGGGCGTGTCTGCTCAGCGGGCTGTATCCGCATCAGGCGGGCATCGGCTGGATGATGACCGACGGCGGGTACGACGGTTACCGCGGCGACCTCAATAACAACTGCCGCACGATCGCCGAGATGCTGCGTCCGGCGGGGTACTCGACCTACGGCGTCGGCAAGTGGCACGTCACGAAGCACGTTCAGCCGGAAGGGCCGAAGTTCAACTGGCCGCTGCAGCGCGGGTTCGATCGCTTTTACGGAACGATCACCGGAGCCGGCAGCTTCTTCGATCCCGGCACGCTGGTCCGCGACAACCAGAACCTGAGCCCGTTCACGGATTCCGAGTACCAGCCGGAAACCTACTACTACACCGACGCGATCAGCGATCACGCGATCCGCTTCGTGACCGAGCACGACAAGGCGAACGACGACAAACCCTTTTTCATGTATGTCGCCTACACCGCCGCTCACTGGCCGATGCACGCTCTGCCGGAAGACATCGCGAAGTACAAGGGCAAGTACGACGAGGGTTACGACGCGATCCGCAAACGCCGGGCAAAACGCGTCGTCGATCTGGGCCTCGTCAAGGAGAGCTGGGACGTGACGCCGCTGGTCGGCGACTGGGCCGGCTTTGAGGAGAAGGAGTGGGAAGCCCGCTGCATGGAAGTCTACGCGGCAATGATCGACCGGATGGACCAGGGCATCGGACGCATCGTCGAGACGCTCAAGCAGGCCGGCGAACTCGACAACACGCTGATCCTGTTCATGCAGGACAACGGCGGGGGTCAGGAAACGATCGGCCGCAAAGGCGACTATCAGCGACCGGTCGCCGCGTCGCTGCCGAAGATCGCTGCCGACGCGATCCGGCTCGACGTGATCCCGAAGCAGAATCGAGCCGGCGTGCCGACGCTCAACGGCCCCGGCATTATGCCCGGCCCCGAGGACACGTACATCGCGTACGGCATCAACTGGGCGAACGTCTCGAACACGCCGTTTCGCGAGTACAAGCACTACGTCCACGAAGGTGGCATCTCGACGCCACTGATCGCTCACTGGCCGGCGGGGATCAAGCGGCACGGAGAACTCGAACACCAGCCGGGACACCTGATCGACATCGCGGCAACGTGCGTCGCGCTGGCTCAGGCCGACTATCCAAAAGAGGTCGCCGGGAACGCGATCAAACCGCTCGAAGGCGTGCCGCTCGTCCCGGCCTTCAGCGGCAAGTCGCTCGAACGCCCGCAACCGATCTTCTGGGAACACGAAGCCAACCGCGCCGTTCGAGACGGCAAGTGGAAGCTCGTCGCGAAGGAAAACCAGCCGTGGGAACTCTACGACATGGAAGCCGACCGGACGGAGATGCACGACCTGTCGGCAAAAATGCCGGACCTCGCAAAGCAGCTTGCCGCGAAGTG
>JAPOLP010000140.1 GCA_029977045.1 Planctomycetota bacterium | reverse complement strand
TCTCGGCTTGAACCTGGCATCGGAACTATGCTGCCGTCCGGTTTGAAGTTCTGCATGTCTTCCCGGTCGAGTTGCTGCAATGTTTCGGTTTGCGCTTGTGTCGCTGCGTTGCGTCTTCGTTCTCGCCGTTGTCTGTCCGAGCCTGCGGGCTCAGGAGCCGCCACCGCTGCCTGAACCGGCAACGCAGGCGCTCTTCGTCGACAGCCTTCCGGTATTTGAACCGGCCATCGCACCCGGCGACGTCCGGCCTCACGTCGAACTGCTGGCCAGCGATCAGTTTGAAGGCCGCCGCGGACAGGCAGGCGTTCGTGCGGCGAGATATCTCGTCACGCACTTCCGTGAAATCGGCCTGCAGCCACTGTTCGGTGATAACTTCTATCAGCCGATTCCGGGGCCGGATCGCGAAGACGGCACAAAGACGTTCTACGGCCAGAACGTCGGAGCCTGGCTGCCAGGCAGCGACGAGAAACTTCGCGACGAGTTCATCATCGTCAGCGCGCACTACGACCATCTGGGCGAGCGAAACGGTGCCATCTTTCGAGGTGCGGACGACAACGCCTCGGGCACCTCGATGCTGCTGGAAGTGGCGACGGCGTTTGCAGAACTCGAACAGCGGCCCAGACGCAGCCTCGTGTTTCTCGGCTTCGACCTCGAAGAGCACATGCTGTGGGGGTCACGCTGGTTCGCCGCCCACCCGCCCTGGCCGATCGAGCAGGTCAAACTATTCACAACAGCCGACATGATCGGTCGATCGCTGGGTGATCTGCCGATTTCAACGGTCTTTGTTCTCGGCAGCGAGCACGGCACCGGAATGAACGAACTGCTTGACCGCGTCGGACGCCCACGAGGATTGAACATCGCTCGGATGGGCGTCGATCTGATCGGCACGCGCAGTGATTACGGGCCGTTCCGCGACCGGAAGATCCCGTTTCTGTTTTTCTCGACGGGCGAGCACCCCGACTATCACACGCCGACTGACACAGCGGACAAGATCGACTACGAGCAGGTCGCCCGCGTCGCGAGCCTCGTCCTGAACATCACGACCGAAGCCGCGAACGCAGACCAGGGTCCCGAGTGGATCGCCGACGTGCAGCCTCAGGTCGCCGAGGTGCAGGCCGTTCACTCAATCGCCCACAAACTGCTGGAAGCGGACGAGGCGGCTCAGTTCGGAATCGGCGGAGCCAGCAAGGCTCGTGAGCTGACCGGCTTTCAACGGTTCATCGTCAAACAGGCTGAAGTGACCACGCGTCAGATCCTCGAACGCGGTACCGTCACCCCCGCCGAACGCAGCTCGCTGATCCGCACCGCCCAGGTTCTGCTGCTGTCGGTGTTCTGAGCGACCGGCTGAAGTGCGGGGAATTCTCAGAAGAGCCTGCCTGCTGAACACTCAGCTCCCGCCTCGGCGCATGAAAAACCCGGAAGCAGAGGGTCCCAGGGGGGCGAAGGACTCCAACTACTTCCGGGCGGCGATTGGCTTGTTGAACAGCCGGGGCGGAGGTTAGGAGGCATCCTCAAAATGGGTCAATATGCGTCTGGCCACTCTGCGACCCTGCCTCCGCGGGTTGTAACATTTGCAAACTGAAGGCCTCTGAATCGCCTGTTTTCCGGAGATACCGCTTGAATCCTGCCTATCGCGAGTACCTGGATCAGCTTCGGCTGAGCTTCCCGCAGCCGGTTTCAGACCCCATTCACGACGCCTGGTTCGGTCGCTGCGTCATGCAGGCGCTGGAACAGGTCGACGCACTCAAGAACGAAACACCAGTCCTTGGGACGCCATCGACGAAGCCGGAGTTCGTCCCGTCGGAGTGCCACATCGACGACGAGCCGATTTCGCTTGAACAGACAACGCGGCAACTGGTCGGCCATCTCAATGGCATGTTTGTCTGGGGGCACCCGAGGGCTCAGATCAACGTCATCCCGCCGCCAACGATCCCCAGCCTGATCGGCGGCCTGCTGCCCTCGATCTACAACCCGAATCTGGCCAGCGACGAATCCTCATTCCGCATCGCTCTGGCCGAACGGGAAGTCACGGCGATGATGGCCGACCTGCTGCAGTTCGATCCGGATCAGTCAGGCGGGGTCTTCACATTCGGCGGCACGGGCACGCTGCTCTACGCCGGACGAATCGGTCTTGAAAAAGCGTTGCCGGGCTGCAGTCGCAGCGGAGTCCGCGAACGAGCCGTCATCGTCTGCTCGGACTGTGCCCACTACGCGAACCGCACCGTCGCTGGCTGGCTGGGCATTGGCGATGAGAACGTCATCGAAGTTCCCTCGACACCCGACAACGAAATCCGCACCTGCCTGCTGGAGTCGATGCTCCGCGACGTTCTTCAACGCGGAGACAAGGTCGCAATGATCGTCGCGACGCTGGGCACGACCGATGCATTCGGCCTCGACGACCTGGCAGCCATTCGTGAGATCCGCGACCGGCTCGTTGACGAGTTCTCGCTCGACTACGTCCCGCATCTGCACGCTGACGCGGTCATCGGCTGGGCATGGAGCGTCTTCAACGACTACGACCTCGATGCCAATCCCTTGGGTTTCCGACACCGCACCGTTCGCTCACTGGCCGGCACGAAACGTCGCATTCGCGATCTGCACCTGGCAGATTCCATCGGCATCGATTTCCATAAGACCGGATTCACGCCGTACGTGTCGAGCATGATCCTCGTTCGCGAGAAAGCAGACCTGGGCCTGATCGCCCGGAATCCCGCCGCCATGCCGTACCTGTTTCAATCGGGCGAGTATCACCCCGGCATGTACACGCTCGAAACCAGCCGGAGCGGTTTCGGACCGATGGCCGCTCTGGCCAACCTGCTGCTGTTCGGAAAGAACGGCCTGCGAGCACTGCTCGGCCACCTGGTCACGATGGCGGAATCACTCGCCGAGCATCTCGAAGGACATGCCGCAACAACGGTACTCAACAGCGAGAACTTCGGCCCGGTGACGCTCTTTCGCGTCTATCCCGATGGCATCGACACGTTCGAGGTCCCAAAACAGGAACGCACCAACCCGGCGATGCGTAACGAACTCTTGCGGGTCAACGAGTACAACCGCCGCATCTTTCACGAGATTCAGTCCGAAGCATTGCAGGGCCGCGGCGTCGTGATCTCGCTAACCGACTGTTATCGCGAGACGGACTATGGCGAACCGATCGTCGCCCTGAAGTCGTACATCATGAGTCCGTTCAGCGACGAGGAGTATGTTGCCGCCGTCCTCGAATCCATCTGGCAGGCCCGCGAGCGGGTCGGCAACGATTCGTAGTCCGTCATCAGCGATCCTTGCGGTTACGGCCTGACGCGTTGGATGGCAATCCTTTCAGTCCCGACTTCCTTCCAGGGTTCCTCTGGACGAGGTCCCACTTCTGCGGTTTCAACGCGTTGTAGCGCGGCGACGCGTCCTCGGACGGGAAGTAAGACTCGATCCTTTTCAGCCGTTCGACAACCGCTGCGTGAGCGGGGTCGTCGATCACGTTTGCAAGTTCCGCCGGGTCAGCGTCGAGGTCGACCAGCTTGGCAGCGGAGCGGTCGGTTTCGATGTAGAGCTTGAAGCGTCTGTCGCGAATGACTCTATCCCGGTAGCGATGGACGTTGATGACTCGACCGGTCTCCGGATCGTAAGTCCCGCCTCCGCCACCGAGTGACAGGATCCACTCGCGCGGGCCGTCCTGCGTCTTGCCGAGCCAGACGGACACCTGCGACTTGCCATCAAACTTGTGAGCTTCCGGCAGTGTCGCTCCGCCGAGTTCGGCAAACGTCGGTAGCAGGTCAGTGAAGTCGCTGAGAGCATCGCTGATGGTGCCGGCGGGAACTCGGCCCGGGCAGTTCACGACGAAGGGTTCGCAGGTCCCGTTTTCGAGTGTCTGGCCTTTCGCGCCTTTGACCAGCCGACCGTTCATCTGATTCGAGATGCCACCGCTGGTGCCGTTATCCGTTGTCCAGACGATGATCGTCTTCTCGCGCAGGTTCAGCTCGTCGAGCTTCCTGACGACCTTGCCGACCAGATGGTCCATGTACTCGACCATCGCCGTGTGCGTTTCGATCTTGCCCTTCACGTCCGGCTTGTGAGGCGTCGTCGTCAGCGGGCCGTGCGTCAGGATCATCGGGTAGTAGACGAAGAACGGCTTCTCGTCGTCTGCCGTTGCCTGGTCTGCGAGGAAGCTGGTGATGAAGTCGTTGCAGATATCCGGGCCGAACTGGCCGTAGTAAGTCTTCGAGCCGTCCTGCGTGAAGATGTACGGATCCCAGTAGCGCTCGCCGCTGGGCGGGTTGCCGGCTTCGTAGCCGGTCCACATGCAGTGCTCGTCGAAACCAAGCTGCTGCAGCACGTCGGGCTGAATGCGGAAGTCGTTGATCTGCCACTTACCGGCGACGCAGGTTCGATAGCCGGCGGACTTGAGCACTCGCGCGATCGACGGATTCTGCTCCGGATCAAAGTGGCATCCCCGTCCCCAGCGAGGCACGTCCCAGTGATTCACCCAGCCATGCCGGAACGGATACTGCCCGGTCAACAGCGTCGCTCGCGTCGGCGTGCACTGTGGCATCGAGTAGACATTCAGAAACCGCATCCCGGTCTCAGCCAGCCTGTCGATATTCGGCGTCGCGATGTTTTCCCCGCCGTACGATCCGATCCACTCCTTGCCGAGATCGTCGACCATGATGAAGACGATGTTCGGTCGTTGATCCGCCGCGTGCAGAGCGGTCGAAGCGAAAACGGCCAGAGCGGCGATTGTCGTTGTCAGCAGACGAAGCATGGGCGAGTTCCGGAATCTCAAACAGATGCTCAAATCTCGAATCAGAACGGACCAACTCGGGTAGCGACTCAGAACAGTGACTGCTGCTTCTTTTTCGTGCCCGAATCCAGCTCAACCAGCGCAAGCGTGTACGAGTCCGTCACGACTTTTTCACCGCGACGCAGACGGTCAGCGACGGACTTTCCGACCGGATAGTGGCGACCGAGTCCTTCCAGCGCGGCGTCGACCGACGGCGCGATGAACCGGCCCCGGTTGTTGTCTGGCGTTTCGACGAGGGCGATGATCAACACGGTGGCTCCTGCCGGAAGTCCGGTTTGCGGTGAGTGAGGCTCGCATCGTATCGTCCCGTTTCGATTTCCGCCGCCTGCCGCCACACGCCCAACTCATATGAATTCTCCTCACGAGTCATCACCCGATCACAACAGGACTCCGCCGCCTGCTGGCCGATCGAGCCGGCAGCGGTTTCTGACGTACCTTCGCGACCTGAAGGCGTCCGGGTACGCGCGACCGAAGGGCGACTCCGGCAAGGGGCATCATGGACGCTCGGTGGCGAAGGACACGACGCCGCGAATGCGGTCGGCCTGGGAGCTGATCCGCCGGTTCCTGGGACTCATGAAAGGGCACCGCCCTGCCCTGCTTGTTGCTCTCGGGACGCTGACAGTCTCGAAGCTGCTTTCGCTGGCGCCGGCGGCGTCAACGAAGTTTGTTGTCGATTACGTGCTGACGGATCATCCGCTGCCGCAGCGCTGGCAGAATCTCGGACTGCCGGCGGATCGCTGGCATCTGCTGATTCTGATCGTCAGCGGCGTCATGGCGGTCACGCTGGCTCAGGTCAGCGTGCATCTGTGGGGACGCTGGTACGCGACGCTGACGACCAAGCGGATTCAGCTCTCACTGCGAAAGCGAGTCTTCGAGCACGCGGTGCGGCTGCCGCTGAACCGCATTCACGAACTGAAGTCCGGCGGCGTCGCCAGCCTGCTGCGTGAGGACGCGGGCAGTGTTGGCGATCTGGTCTTCGGGATGCTTTACAACCCGTGGCGAGCCTTCGTGCAACTGCTCGGCAGCCTGGCCGTACTCGCCTGGGTCGACTGGCGACTGCTGACCGGCTCGCTGATTCTGCTGCCGATCGTCTGGGTGACTCACCGCACCTGGATCGCTCGGATTCGACCGCAGTACCGCCATGTTCGAATGCAGCGGGAAGCCGTCGACGCTCACGCAGCGGAATCGTTCAGCGGGATGCGAGTCGTCCGCGCGTTCGGTCGGCAGCGGACTGAGACGTCGCGATTCGCCGGCGGCAATCACCTGATGGGCCGCAAGGAGCTGCATGTCTGGTGGTGGGCACGGCTGATCGAGTTCACCTGGAACATCCTCATTCCGGCGGCATCCGCGGCGATGCTGCTTTACGGCGGCTATGAAGTGCTGCAGGGCAACCTGACGATCGGCGACCTGACGATGTTTCTGGTCTACCTCGTCATGCTGCTCGAGCCTGTGGCGGTGCTGGCCGAGAGTGCGTCATCGTTTCAGAACAGCCTGTCGGGACTCGACCGAATTCTCGACCTGCTGGACGAGCCGCGCGAAATGCCCGCTGGTGACGACGCCCTGATCGCCGACCGGGCAACCGTTTCCGGTCGTCTGGCATTAGACGACGTCACATTCCGCTACCCAAAGGCTGAACGCGACGCGCTGCAGCACATCTCGCTGACGGTCGAGCCCGGAGAAACGATCGCCCTCGTCGGACCGAGCGGTTCCGGCAAGACGACGCTCTGCAATCTGATCGCCCGGTTCTTTGATCCGACGTCAGGCTCGATCTCCGTCAGCGGCCACGACCTGCGGGACTTCGATGTCGAGTCGTACCGGCGTCTGCTGGGCGTCGTCGAGCAGGACGTTTTTCTGTTCGACGGTTCCGTCGCGGACAACATCGGCTATGCCCAGCGGACTGCGTCCGAAGAACAACTGCGATCGGCGGCTCAAACCGCGAACGCAATCGAGTTCATTGACGAGCTGCCGCAGGGCTTCGAGACGCGCATCGGCGAACGCGGCGTCAAGCTGAGTGGCGGCCAGCGGCAGCGAATTGCGATCGCGCGAGCAATCCTCGCCGATCCAGCGATCCTGATCCTCGACGAAGCAACCAGCAATCTGGACACCGAAAGCGAGCAGCTCATTCAAGCGAGCCTGCGCCGCCTGATGGAAGGTCGCACCTGCTTCGTGATCGCCCACCGCCTGAGCACGATCCGCGACGCCGACCGCATCGTCGTGATCGAAAACGGCCAGATCATCGAAACCGGCACCCACGACACCCTGATCGCCACCGACACCCGCTACCGGGAAATGGTCGCCGCCCAAACATCACGATATCAGGACGCAATCAGTTAGGAGCTGCTTCAGAACTTCGTGGGGCTTAAACATTGACAAAGCACCTGCCGCTGCACGAAGACGCCACTTCTGCTGCCGGACCGAAGTCAGAACTTCCTTCGAAAGGCGAAGGCCATGTCCAGACTGTTACTGGGATTGGTCGCAACATCGCAGTTGATCACTGTCTTGTCGGCGTTTGCCACTGCCGCCGAGGAATTGCCTGCAGGCGGCAGTACAGGAAAGACGCTGAGCTTCCCTGCAGATCGCTCGATTGGCACGGTCTATGTTCGCGAGCCAGTCAATGGTCGATTCGGCGAGTGGAACGAATTCGACAACTGGGAGCGGCTCGGCGATGCTCGCGGTGAGGTCAGGATCCCAAAGGGCCACGAAGTACGGCTCGACATCGGGACCGTTGTCGCCAACGACTTGAGCCCGCTCGATGCACTGCGTCCAAATGACCTGACGACCCTCTGGCTGAACCGGTCGGACGTTACCGACGACGAATTACGGCACGTCGGTCGGCTGAGTGGCCTGATTGATCTCGGGCTCGCTTCGACCCGCATAACAGACGCGGGAATTATCCACCTCTCGGGACTGACGTCGCTGCGAGTCCTGAAGTGTGGTGGAAGACGGAGAAGCCGTGACGAGAATGGTCGGGTTGAGTTTGAACTGAGTGACGTTTCAGGCGAATCCGCCGAGACACTCTCGGACCTTTCCAATCTGGAACGGATCGACGTTTCGTACAGCAGCTTCTCCGATGCCGGACTCCGGTCACTTGCTCGACTCCCGAAACTTCGGTCCCTGGAACTGGGAGGGACTCAGATTACCGACGCAGGAATCAAGGCACTGCGTGGGAAGACAACGCTGCAGCAACTATCGCTAGGACTCTTTCGAAATGAAGGGGCCAGGATCACAGACGCGGCGATCGACGATCTCTGCACGCTGACAGGCCTGCACTTCCTGCGACTGAACGCCACGAGGGTCACCGACGATGGTGTGAAGAGTCTCGGAAGCCTGACAGAGCTTAGGTCGCTGGCGTTTGACGATACTGAGGTCACGATTGACGGGCTTGTTCCACTCGCTGGCCACTCCCAGCTGGAGTACCTGCGCGTTCCGTTCCCGTGCGGTGATGCTGAAGCGAAAATCTTCGCGAAATTCCCGGCGTTGAAACGCATCATAGGGCGTTTCGATCAGATCACTGACGACGGACTCGAAGCACTGGCGGCAGCGCCGGCACTGGAGTTCCTCGATCTATCATCCCGCAACGTAACCGCTCGCGGCGTGAACACCGTGGGGAACATGACTCAATTGAAGTATCTCTGGTTGTACGAGGCTCCCGTTGATGACCAGGCACTGCGGCCGCTGGGCAATTTGAAGAACCTGGAACTCGCCACGCTGGACCTGCCACGCATCAACGGACCGGGGTTGCAGCATCTGGCTCGAATTCAGTCACTCAAAGAACTACGGGTGAGGTTCAATCGCGATCGGAATCGAGATGCGAACGATCCTCCACAGCCACCAGTTGATCTGTCAGTTCTGACGGCGCTGCAAAGTCTGGAATCGCTCACGCTGGAAGGTGACCGGCTGGAACCATCCAGCTTCGATGGAGCCTTGCAACTGGTGCGGCTGAAGTACCTCACGGTCGATGCCCGACTGGCTGCCCGCCATATCGCCGATCTGTCGAACGCGGTTGAACTGTCCGGGCTGGCACTTGGGGTGCCGAGCGAAATCACCGATGACGGCCTGCTGCAACTCTCACGGCTCAGGAAGCTTGAAAGTCTGGACTGTCGCGGAGTCTTTACGAACTCGGGGTTCGAGCATCTGGCGAAGCTGAAGCATCTGACGTTTCTGCAGTTCGCGTCGCCGTTTGTCAGTGATTCTGCCGTCGAGGATTTGAAACGCCGCCTGCCGGGCCTGACGGATTTTGATCGCTACATCATCGGGAAGGACGAGCACACTCTGACGCTGATCCGCAATCGATCTCTGTGGCCGGACGAAGAAACGGTCGCACGCGAGCTGGATAACGTTCAGCTTTCGTTGAATGGAAACGACAACCTGTTTCGCAATGGAGCGCGAGCACAACGCAGTCGCTACGGGGCAGACGCGCTGGAAGGCCAGCCAGCACCGCCAATTGTCGCCGCCCGGTGGCTTCATGTGCCGAATGAAGACTTCGATCCGCCGTCACCGCTCGGGCATCTGACGATCGTTCATTTCTGGGTCAACTGGCACGACTCGTATCTCGACGAGATGGCTCAGCTCAAGAAGGTGCAACAGCGGTTCAGTCGGTTCGGCGTCCGGATACTCAGCATTCACAGTTCTCACTGGCCGCACAAGGTTGAGGACGCCTTGAAACGCACGCAGATTTCCTGGCCGTGCGCCATCGATAAGGAAGAGCAGACCCGAAATGCGTGGCCCGGCAACCCGTACTCACTGATCGGCCCCGACGGCAACATCATCGCCGCCGGCCTGCACCCCATCGACCTCGAACGAGCTGTCCAACGCTACGTCCTCAAGCAACGCCGCTGAGTAAGGCAGGCCGCACGGAATGAGGCACGCGCGCTGACGAAAAACATCATCGCATTTATCCGGCGTTCGGAACCAACGCAGACGTCTCCTCAGAATTCGACGTCCACCATTTCCGGCTTGCCCGGGAGTGTTCGTGCTCATCAGCAACGCACTGCTGGTAAACCAGCAATGGCGTCCCGCAATCAATTCGCACACTCGTTGGCGACTTTAGAGACGAACAATGCCATCTCTTGACGGCTCGCGTCGAGTTGCCCCAACCTGAAAATTGCGTCTTTCATTTCTTCAGAACCATCGAGTGTTTTTGTCGCGATTCGACTGCTCATGTAGTCGTGATACGACGCGATGCATTTTTCTTCAAAATCCAAATAGTCAAACACTTGGTCGCGCCACCGAATCCCTTTGTCCGTCTCAGGAACCGTGATCGATTCGATTCCGTTGCGGAGTTCTACCAATCGGTCTTGCACTTTTTCATACGCGGCATCGAACTCCTCTAGATCCGTGGGCTGCTGGACCAGCCATTTCCTGATTGGCC
>JAPOLP010000627.1 GCA_029977045.1 Planctomycetota bacterium | reverse complement strand
TCTCCCATGCTGCATCTCGACATGACATCCCGCGGGCTCGGACGCCGGGACTTTGTGCGCATCGGTGCTTTGTCGACGCTCGGCCTGACGCTGCCTGATCTGCTGCGGGCTCGTGCCCAGGCGAAGGATGCTCCGGAGACAAAGGCGAAGGCCTGTATCGTGCTCTGGATGAGCGGCGGACCATCTCATATGGACACGTTCGATCTGCACCCGGACGCCCCGGCGGACTTCCGTGGCGAGTTCAGCCCGATCGCCACGAAGGCTGCGGGGATGAAAATCTCCGAGCACCTGCCGCAGCTCGCCGAGCAGGCTGACAAGTTCAGCGTGATTAACAGCGTGACGCACCCGTCGCCGTCACACGACATCGCCAGCCACATCATGCTGACCGGCAATGTTCCCGCGCGAGGTACCGTTAACCCGAGTTACGGCTCGGTTGTCTTCCGTGAACGTGGCTACGAGGCATCGCTGCCTCCGTACATCGCTGTTCCGAACGGGCATCGATATTCAGCGGCGGGTTTCATGGGCGGCTCGTACAAGCCGTTTGCGATCGGTGCCGACCCGAACGCCAACGGGTTCCAGGTGAGCAGCCTGAAGTTGCCTGGCGGGATGACGGTCGACCGGCTCGACAACCGACGCAAGTGGCTCGACGGTCTGGACTCGCTGAAGAAGAAGATGGATGGCGATGCCGAGCTTAACGTGCTCGACGAGTTCTATCAGCGTTCGTACGACATGATCAGCGCACCGGAAGCGTCGGCGGCGTTCGACATGACCAAAGAGGACGACAAGCTGCGGGATCGATATGGCCGCAACACGCTCGGCCAGAGTTGTCTGCTGGCTCGTCGGCTGATCGAAGCCGGAGTTTCGTTCGTGCACGTCGATCGAGGTGGCTGGGACACGCACTCCCGCAACTTCGACACGCTGAAGACGAGCCGCCTCCCCGAACTCGACCAGGCATTTTCTGCCCTGCTTGAAGACCTGGCGTCGCGGGGAATGCTCGACAGCACCGTCGTGCTGTGGATGGGCGAGTTCGGTCGGACGCCGAAGATCGACTACGGCGAACGCTGGCAGGGTGGCCGGCATCACTACTCGAAGGTCTTCTCCTCCGTCATCGCCGGTGGCGGATTCCAGGGCGGACACGTCGTCGGCTCCAGCTCAGAGAAGGGCGAAGAGGTCAAGGATCGTCCGGTCCTGCCGTGGGACATCGGAGCCAGCCTGATGACTCACCTGGGTATCCCGTACGACAAGACCTATGTCGAACGCGACCGCAACATCCGCCTGCTGCCGTTCGGCACCAGCGTCGTCAGCGGCGGAATGCTCGACGAACTGACGTAACGAAGAAGTCTGATTCTGAAGTAGGCCGGACCGAGTGCAGCGAGTTCCGGCAGTCACGTCCAGCAACGGCGTCAGTGAAGCAGAGTTTCAAGGGGAAGAACGATGAAACATCGCCAACTTGTGACCGCCCTGTCGATCTCGATCCTGTTCTCCTGCATGGTGAGGGCGACTCTGGCCGAAGACGCCAAAGAAGAACCGAAGCCCGTTCCTCTGCCGGCTGCTCAGCCCGCGTTGTCGGCGATGCTTCCTGCGGGACTGCAGCAGGGAACGGCTGTGGAAGTGACGGTCTCGGGCCGGTCGCTGAGTCCGACCGAGGCCGTCACTGTCGACGGACGCGGCGTCACTGCTGAAATCGTCGCACTCGCTGAAGGCCAGCGACCGAGCGCGACCGCCGTCAAGGTTCGCCTCACTGCGTCGGCGGATGCCGAACCGGGAATTCACGAACTGCGGCTGCGGACTCCCGGCGGAGCGTCGAACGTGCTGCGGTTCGAGGTCGGCCTGCTGCCGCAGGTGCTGGAAGTCGAACCGAATGACGATGACGGAACGTCAGAGAAGCTCGTCTCGCTGCCGGTTGTCGTGAATGGAGCCCTCAATCGTGGCGAGGATCGCGACTGCTTCCGCTTCTCCGCGAAGAAGGGGCAGACGATCGTGCTCGATCTCTGCGGTCAGAAGCTGAATCCGTATATCTCGAACCTTCGCCCCGGCTGGCTCGAAGCCGTGCTGACCGTTCGCGACGCGACCGAAATCGCTCCATCGGCTGACGAGAACGCTGCCGCTCAGAAGCTGCTGGCGGAGACGACATCCGCATCCAGCCGGGCTGCCGCGCTTGCGAAGTCGCGACGCGAAGCCGCTCAGAAGGCGACGACAGAAAAAAACGACGCAGCCAAAGCTGCTGCGACAAAGGCGGCAGCAGCGAAAACAGCATCTGATGCCGCAGCACTGGCTCTTGCCGCAGTCGAAAAGGCGCAGGCCGAGCTGACTGCTGCAGAGAAGAACGCAGCCGAGGTCGCCGCCAGCGAGAATGGCGACACCGATAAGCCCGCTGCTGAGCAGGCGGTGGCAGAAAAGAAGCAGGCTGTCGAGCAGGCTCGCAAAGCAGCCGACGCAGCAAAGGCAGTCGCTGACAAGGCTGCTGCTGATAAAGACGCGGCGGACAAGCTCGTCGAGACTCGTGCTGCCGCTGAGAGGGCTGCACTGGATCGCTCGAACGCGGCAGCGGCCGATGCAAAGAAAACCAGCGAAGAACTGACGGCCGCTCGCGCGCGGGCAACCGCGGCGGTCGCAGCACTCAAGGACCTGTTCAACCCGAGCGTTCGGAATCTCGCGGTCGCGTCGCACTTCCCAGGTCGCTACGACCCGGCTCTGACGTTCACGGCTCCGCACGATGGCGAGTTTGTCGTCGAGGTGCGCGACGATCTGTACCGGGGCCGTGCCGAGTTCACCTACCGATTGACGGTCGGCGAACTGCCGTTCGTCACGCAGGCCTTTCCGGCGGGAGCGAAAGCTGGCGATGCAACTGCGATTCAGGTCGCGGGCGTCAATCTCGGAGACTTGAAGTCGCTGACCGCAACGCTGGCCGCCGACACTTCAAGCGGACGGTCGCAGTTCGAGCATCTGACGACGCCGCTCGGACCATCCAACCTGATCGCTCTGCAGCGAGGTGACGGTGCCGAGTTCCTCGAAGCCGAGCCGAACAACGAAGTCGAACAGGCGACTGCCGTTCAAACTCCGGCGACGTTGAACGGAATCATCGAACGCGATGGAGACTTCGACTGCTATCGCTTCACGGCAAGCAAAGGGCAGACGCTGGTGTTTGAGACCGTCAGTCGGGCCTTCGACTCACCGCTCGACGCACGGCTTGAACTGTTCGACGCCCGCGGTCGACAGCTTCGCAACAATGACGACTTCAACCGACAGCCTGATGCACGAATTGACTACACGTTCACCGCCGATGGTGAATACGTCATTCGCGTCGGCGATACGACCAGCCTCGGCAGCCCGGCTCACGTGTACCGGTTGCGGGTTCGCGAACCGAAGCCGGACTTCGCCCTGACCGTGAATCCGGATAACGCGCGAGTGACAGCCGGCGGGTCGATCGCACTGACGGTGATGATCGAGCGACTGGATGGCTTCAAGGAAGACGTCCAGGTCACGATTGCCAATCCGCCAGCCGGTGCGGTTGTCAGTCCGGCAGTGATCAACGGCACCCAGAACGAAGTCACGCTTTCCGTAACAATGCCCGCCGACGCCGTACCTGCCGTCTATCCACTGACAATCTCCGGCAAGGCAACTGTCGACGGAGCCGAAGTGACGCATTTGGCCAGTCCGGTCGAACGAATGCGCTACATCAACGAGTGGCGGTACGTGCCCGTGGCTGATCTCTCGCTGAGTGTCCTGCCACAGGCACCGTTCACGCTCGAATGGGGCCAACCAAACGTCACGATCGAAGCCGGCAAGACGGTCGAAGTTCCGGTCAAACTGCACCGCACGCCCGGTTTCGACAGCGCCATCCGCATCGTGACCAGCGGCCTGCCGTCCGGCGTCTATGCTCCGGTGGTCACAATCGAGAAGGACGCCAGCGAAGGCGTCGTCGAACTGCGATCATCCGGCAGCGCAAGAGCCGGCACCGGTAACGCCGTCATCTCCGGAGCCGTCAGTTCCTTCACGCAGAACTCGGCGGCGCTGGCAGTAACGCTCAACGTGGCTGAGAAGAAGTAGCGACAGACGAAACCCAGGCAAGGAGCTGGCGAACCGGACTACGTCAGGTTTGCCAGTTCACCGTTGCCGAGCTGGTGGACGTTGATGTCCATGCAGTTGAGCGGTGAGACCCACAGGTTGCTGATGGGGGGGCGTTGTCATAACGCACGTGGTGGCCCAGCTTCAGCGTGCCGCAGGCGGCGCCGGCGAGCGGAACTGGCCTATCGTCGTGGTCGTGGCGGTTGCCGTCTGAGTTG
>JAPOLP010000221.1 GCA_029977045.1 Planctomycetota bacterium | reverse complement strand
GACGGCGTGACACTGCGGGAGCAATTCGAAAAGGATGAGCGACTTACGCAAATTGGCGGTGCGCAATACCTCGCCGACCTGCTCGATAGCGCCGCGTTCGGGCCGGAAGTTCCTTTGATCGTGATGCGGAAGGGCGTTCGAGACGTGTCGACGGTGAAGGTGCCGCGGTCGACTTCTTCTTCGGTGTCGATTTCGACTTCGTAAGTGTTGCCCGCGATGCGCAGTGTGGTTGCATCGACCGCACTCTTGGGTAGACGGTTGCCGCTCAGGACGGCGGCGATGGGTTTCCAGGTTCCCTGCTGAGCGGACAGGTCGACCTTTCCGACCGTTTCGGTGGCAACTCGTTCGGCAATGGCCGGCAGGTCGACGGCGTTGCGGTCGGCAGGGAACTTCTGCGGCAACAGCCACCATTCCTCGGTGAATGATGCGGACTTGTATGGATCGAGTCGTTCACGCGGACCGATCGGTTCGAGTTCGACTCGCGGGCCGGGCGGGTACCAGACTGAGATCGTCAGCCCGGCAGCTTCGTTGTAAACGCGGTCGGGGAACGTCTTGAACTTCTTGACGAACAGCAGGTCGTCGGTCGTCAGGTAGGCCATCCAGCCGGCGTAGGAATCGAAGCCGAGCTTCGGTTTGCGTGGGGCACCAAGGATTTCGAGGAAGCCGTCGCGAACTCGGATGTTGTTGTCCTCGGGCCGGGCGTTGATCAGGCTGCCCTCTTCATACATCACGTACTTGTTCGGGAAGCGACTGGGCTCGGACAGCGGAATGACGCAGATGCCTTCGCCCGTTGCGAACGTCCGGCTCCAGTGGCACCACTCTTTGACGGAGTCCGAGACGTTGCGGATCGTCTGCGTGCAGAGCAGTCGCGACGAATCGTCATCAAGCACGAAGTCGCGGACGAGTTGCACTCCGGTGGCTTCGTCGCGTCGGCTGGTCAGTCGCGCCGATCTCGCGCCAGTGATCTCGGCACTCCACTCGCCTGACCACAACGTTGGCCGCTGTGGGATGACGAGTTCCGGACCGATGTCGAATCGTCCAGCGGAGGCTTCGGGGCGATAGCCCGGCTTCCAGGCTTTTTCCTCGTCGCTGACGAACAGTGAGTTCGTGCCGTTCAGCGAGTATTCGAGGACTCGCCCGCCGACCTGAGGACAGAGGACGACACGCGTTGTCTCGTTCCGCAGTTCAATCGCTTTCTCGTAGCCGAAGTATTTGATGACGCGAGCGGTGCCGGACGAGTCCTGCCCAAAGCCGGCAAGGCTGCTTCCGAAGAACAGCAAGGCGGCCAGTGTTCCCGAAACTGCAGAATGGCGAGACATCGGATTCCCTCAACGTCGAGAGTGGGATGATTTACTGAGCAGGCATTGAAGCAATCACTCGCGTCCGCCGAAACCGAACGGCGTCCGAAACCGTGTCTCACTTGGATTGGAGTTGTGGATCTCGCCGGACCCTGGCACGATTGGCGGTTCATCCAACGGTGAACTGCTAACCGACGAGGACTCTCATGTCGCGGAGCCACGATCACTCGCACTGTCGCTGCGGAATTGAGCGGCGAACGATGCTGAAGGCTGGGGCGATCGGTCTGATGGGGCCGGCTCTCAGCCAGGTGCCTCTGAACGGTGCCGAGGCTGCCAAAGCGAAGCAGGTTTTGTTCGTCTTTCTGACCGGAGGACTTTCGCACCAGGACAGCTTCGATATGAAGCCCCTGGCGCCGGCAGACGTGCGGGGCGAGTTCAATCCAGTAGCGACTGCGACTCCCGGACTGCAGATCTGCGAACACCTGCCGAAGCTGGCGGCACGGACCAACGACTACTCACTCGTTCGATCAATCGGGACTGACAGCAGCGGACACGAACTTGCGTGTCACATGCTGCTGACCGGACGGCTTGACCTGCCGCCGGGATTGAACGTCCGCGATGCGCCGAGCCCCAACGAGTGGCCGTCGTTTCTTTCTCAAGTGACCTACGCGTTTCAGGGCCGCAAGACCGATCTGCCGCCAGCGGTCGTGCTGCCGGAACCGAGCGTCAACGAAGCAGCTCGCGTTCGTCCGGGGCAGTACGCCGGGCGAATCGGGCCGGGTTACGAAGCCTGGCACATCGACATCGCATCGAAGTGTCCGCTCGGTAACGGAGCGTGCCCGAACTGCTTCCGCTTTGACGACGACCACTTCGACCATGCGTCGTCGACAGTGTTCGACACGCCGATGCTGACTCTGCCCGAAGGCGGACGCTTCCGGTTTAACAACCGGGTCGAACTGCTGTCATCGATCGAGAGTCAGCAGAAGAGTCTCGAACAGCGAGCCCAGGTTTTGAAGCTTGGGCGGCAGCGGGAGCAGGCGATCTCGGTGCTTGCTGACCCGGCAACGCGCGGTGCGTTCGATGTCGAGAATGCCGATCCGAGAACGATCGAACGATACGGACACAATAAATTCGGCCTGTCGCTGCTGATGGGCTTCCGACTGATTCAGGCCGGCGTGAATCTCGTGCAGGTGAACCTCGGCAAGAATTCTTCCTGGGACACGCACCGCCGCAATTTCGTGAACCTGAAGCGAAACCTGTTCCCGTACTTCGATCAGTCGGTCTCCGCACTGCTCGACGATCTGAAGGAAACCGGGCTGCTGGAATCGACGCTCGTCATCGTCACTGGCGAGTTCGGCCGCACTCCGAAGATCAACAAAGACGCGGGCCGCGATCACTGGGGACCGGTGATGACGTCGATGTTCGCTGGCGGTGGAGTTCGCGGCGGCAACGTCATCGGAGCGACCGACGCGCTGTCTGCTTATCCGATCGAGGATAAGTACACGGTCGAGAACATCTCAGCGACGATGTTCGACGCGCTTGGCATTCCCCGGCACGCCCAATGGGAAGACGTCGACCGCCGCCCGCACGAGTTCTATCGAGCGAATCCGATCTACAAGCTGTTTTGAGCGGCAGGCTTGATCAAAGTAGCGGAACGGCGCGAGCCGTCCGGTCCCGCGTTCCGCAATCGACCGGACGGCTTGCGCCGTTCCGCTATTTCAAATCGCGTCGACGAATGTCGTCAGAAGCTGCCGGAGCGGCGGGTGCCGTCGGGATTGACGTTGACGATCCGGGCCGTCGGTTTGGCGATGTCGACGAGCACCGGCTGCGGCGTGTCGACCTTTGCGATGTTGCCGGCGGCGTCGCGGGCGACGATGCGGACATAAAGTCGCGGCGGGATCTCGGCGTTGACCGTCCAGATGAACTCGCCGGTGTTCTCACGCCAGTCCGTGATCTGAGTCCAGGGGCCGCCCGGCGTTGTTGCGTACGAGATCGCGATTGGGTTGTCGGCGAGTCGCTGATCGTCAGCCTGCCAGGTGATCAGGATGCGGTTGCGTTTGTCGCCCGTGCCCTGACGCAGCGGGTCCAGTTCGACAACCGGCGGCGAGGCATCGACTTCGATGACGATGTCCGGCTCATCACCGGGACGAGGCGGCGGGTCGGACAGGCCGGCTCCGCTGGCGACTCGAATTGAGAAGCCAAAGATGCCGTCCATTGGGACTTCGACGTCGAACGGGCTCTTCCGATCTTCATCGACAACGCAGCGGTACCACTTCTCGCCGCCATTCTGAGTTACGTACAGCTCGATAGAGCCAATGCCGGACGGGCCGACGTCGTCGATGCGGTAGTCGATCTTGAACGACCGGTCTCGAACGATGCGATGGCCGATCGCTTCGGGCTGCTGAAACGCGGGGAGTTCGCTGGCTCCGACCGAACCTGGCACTGCTGAAACGAACTGGCCATTCTGGCTGGCCAGTGGTGGAGCCATTGCAGGCGGTTGTGATGTCGGGAGCCCTGCCGATGAAGTGGCGTTGGGAACGAATCCGCCTGGCAGACCGCCCAGCTGAGGCGGCGTGTATGGACGCGGTGCTGTTCCGAACTGCGGAACGGTCGACGGTGAAGGGTTCGTTGGCAGCGGAGCCGGACGGCCCGGCGGAACCTGAGGCAGTGAATACGGTGACGCTCCCGGTGGTGGCAGCGGCTGGTTGATCGGAACGCCGAACGGAGATGTTCCTGCGACAGTATTACCCGGAACGAACGGAGCCGGTTGAGGGCTCGCCGTGACGGGGTTGATCTGAATCTGAAATTGCGACTGCGATTCGTTGCCGGCACGGTCTCGGACACGGCCTCGAACGGCGACAAGTCCGCCACCGGGAACCGACCAACTTGTGGTGCCCGTCGCAGTTGGAGTCACACCGAGTTTCTGCCAGTCGGATTGTCCTGACTGAGTGAATTCGAGCACGATCGACTGCGGGTCGACGCTGTTGTCGATGATTGTCCAGTCCAGAGCGACGCGACCGGGAGCGGCCTCACGGAGATCGATCTCGATGGTTGGTTTGACGGAATCGACGACGACGATCAGGCCCGGCTGCAGAACCTGTCCGCCGGGATGGAGCTGTCCGTCACGATCGACGGTCTGCACGGTGAACCAGAACTCGCCGTCATTTGCTGCCTGAAACTCGAATCGGCCTGCCGCTGGCTGAACGGATTGCGAATGCGACCAGGTCGCGCCCCGGTCGTAAGACACGAACAGACGGATCTCGCGGGCGCCCAGGCGGCTGATCTCATGCGGATCGTACTGGTACGGAATACGGAACGACCGTCGGGTGGTGTGAACCGGGTTCGGGACGTTGGCCTGTACTGCTGGCTGACCACCAGTCGTCGAGGCTCCGTAGTTCTGAGCCTGCGTGATGGATTCAGCGCTCAGCAGCAGCACACCACACAACAGCGACAGATACAGCTTCATTTCGACCTCCGTGTCCAGCCTGCCGATCCGTCCGACAGCCGTTCTGGCCGATGTCGTGACGAAATTCGGGAACTCAGGCCGGCCTCCGGCTTCCAATGATCCGTTTGTCAGAATCCGAATGTCAGGATCGCCCGGCAGGACCGATCCAGCCGGTCCTGTCCGCCAATGGGTTAGCGGAAGATCGAGACGACTGATCGAGTCTGGCCAATGCGAACAGGTACCGTTGAATTCAGCGCAGCCGCTACGGTCGCGCGCGGATCCTCGGCACCTCGCAGGTCGTATCGACTGTTCCGGCTGTACTGCTTGAGCGGAAAAGTCGGCCAGCAACGAAGTTCCGGCGACTGCGGGCTTACCCGAAAGTGTCGGTTGCGGAACTTTCAGTGCGTCTCTGACAGGTCGGGCCGGATTCCGGGCCACCCTCGCCAGCGATCTTCTGGCGTCAGGCAGGCTGCCACGCTGAAAAACAGATGCCGGTACCGAATGCTGCCGTCACATCTGTCACAGACGGATTGACTGTGATCTGGTCGCGATGCAGCGCTTGCGCAGAGTGCCTGAATTGCTGCCAGCCGACGCCGACCGGGAACTGAATTCCTTCTGGCGGCGTCGAAGCCTATTTCGCGGGTCGTGACGGGTTGCGCCGCCACTTCCGGCTGAATCGAATGTTGGGACTCGACGTGCTGCGCCGTTCGATGCGGGGATTCCGACTGCATCCCCGTCATCGTTTGTCGCAATGTTTCAGGCCAGGCAGGACCGAAACAGATCGAGGATCTGTGTATCCAGTGCGCGGCGACAGTGCGCGGAGGGCTTCCGTTGCTGGTCGCGTGTGCTGAAAAGGCTGGACGCCAACGTTGTCTGGTCTCGTCGCAGCAGGGATTCCTGCGACGCATGGAACGGTATTCAGAGTTTCGGGGGCTCAGTCGGTCCTCGAAGGAAATAAACCGGGATGGACTGCCGGCGTCATGAGGACTGCCGTGAGGACTTCCCGGATGGTGATGGCCGCGGACGCGCTGCCATCGAAACACAACTCAATTGGCAACTGAGAGCGGTGAATCGGAGGTCTGTCGAAGAGTGAGGGGGCGTGGCCAGTGATGGCCTCGGCAATGGAACTCAAGCCGGCAGACCAGCGACACCACCATCGGTTCTCGATTCCGGGCAAACCGGACCGACGCATTTTCGGGAGAACGTCACATGTTGTTGACATCGTGGGTGCGGAACTTTCGTCAGTCACTGCAGACCCGTCGTCGCGGACGCCGCCGGGGCATGGACTGGCAGCGACATGCTCTGCACGGCCATTCGGGCCGACGCTTCCGCCTTTCAGAAGCTCTGGAAGACCGCATGCTGCTGACGGCGTTTGTCGTTGATCAGCAACTCGTCAATGCGACGACCGGTCCCATCAATATCACGAACACAACCATCGACGTCGACAGCGACGGTATGCCCGAGTTCGACTCGATCATCGTCGACGCGGTTTCGTTTGACGGGATCGGCGGTCGCGCGATCAATATCACGCTTTCCGATCTGACGCTGACCCAGATCGCCGTTCACGACACGACGATCTCCGGCACGCAGGGGCAGGGCGTCAACATCTCGCTGAACAACATCCGTCTCGATTCGCTGAGCATTGAAGGATCGTCGATCAACAGCAGCGTTGGCGGCGGTGTAGACATCAGCCTGACGGATGTCCGTTTGCCGGAGCTGACGATCGCACAGACGACCATCGCTGGCGGCCTCAACGCCGGACTGACCGTCGACATCGTCAGTCAGACGATCAACAGCGTCATCGAGGAATTCGACATCACCGAGTCGAATATTGACGGCATCGACATCAACGCTCGCGGACTCCGAAAGACGATCTTTTCCTCGCAGCCGACGAATCCGCTCGAACTGACGGTCGTCGATCACGGCCTGCAGGCCGGCACGCTGGCCACTGTCAGCGGTGTTCAGGGACTGACAGCGGCGAACACCGAGGACGTGATTGGCCTTACAACGCCTGCTGACGAGAATCTGATCGTTCTGCAGAACACGGACGGTACGGGGCAGGCTCCGTACGCCGGTGGTGGCACGCTGACGGTCTATACTGACATTGGCTGCCTGCGGGTTACCGACAACACGATCGCCGGGGCTTCCGGCGCTGACGGACTGTCTATCAACTTCACTGACGTCCGTGCTCCGCATGTCGAAATCGAAAACAACATCGAGATTGACAGCATCGATGTCACTCTCGCCCAGTCACCGCTGGACGGGTTCACGATCCGCAACAACCCGCAGATTGATGCCGACCGACCGCAGGTCGACGCAATCAACTTCAATCTGGCTGAGTCGACACTGACGAATCTTGTCATCGACCAGAACACGATCCGCCGCAATGGCCAGGCTGGCGGCGAAGGTGTTGTCTTCGATTCGACCGACAGCAACGTCTACGGCACGTTCACGAACAACGTTGTCGATAACACGCTGGGCAACGGCCTGCTGTTTAACGCGTCAGCCACGGACGAATTCGTCTTCGAGAATCGCGGCCCGGCCGTCTTTGACTTCACCGGCTTTTCCTCGGAAACCACGCTGACGACAGCCATCAGCGCGTCAGCGACGACGATTGAAGTGGTCGATGCGCGGGCCTTCCAGCCGCAGCAGATCATCCTGATCGGCCACGAGCAGTTCTTTGTTGAGTCGATCAGCGGCAACACGTTGTCGGTACTTCGCGGCGAACGCGGTTCGCTGGCCGTGCCACACGAAGCCGGGGCACGCGTTCGCTCGGTGACCTCGTCGCTGTCGGGAACGGCGCGCTCGATCTCCGGCAACACGTTCAGCAATAACCGTTTTGCCGGCATTGGCGGGACGTTCCTGGCGAACTCGTCCATCGAAGCAGATATCACGGCAAACCAGTTCACTGGCAATCAGCAGCGCGGCATCGGCTTTGTCGTGCAGGACACTCGAGCCCAGGAAACAGCAGTCGCGAGAGGCGGCATCAGCCGTACGGCGACAACGCTGAATGTCACTGACGCGACGCCGTTCAATGGATTCGCAACGCCGTTCAACATCCAGGTCGGCGGCGAAGTGATGACCGTCACTGAAGTAGTTGGTGACACGCTCACAGTGGTCCGAGGGGTCAATGGCACGACAGCTGCCGGGCATGTGACCAACGCGACAGTCACTGCCTCCCAGGGTGACGGTCTTCAGGTCACGATTGGCGGCACATCAGCCGGTGCGGCAAACAGCTTTGACGGCAACCAGCTCGGCGCTGTGCGAATAGAACTTCAGGATCACGCTGCCGGGTCGTTCGACTTCATCGGCAACAGCGTCATCAACACAGATTCGAACCTGGGGAGCGCTGCTGCCACGAACGACCACGGTGTGGAAGTT
The DNA here is from genome assembly GCA_029977045.1 of Planctomycetota bacterium. Lineage (GTDB taxonomy): Bacteria > Planctomycetota > Planctomycetia > Planctomycetales > Planctomycetaceae > JAPOLP01. The sequence continues at coordinate 129 of JAPOLP010000221.1, read as the reverse complement.
GTGCTGACCGGCACGAACATCAACTTCGAAGCCACGGCAATTCTGCGACGATCGGAAATCTCACAGAACGTCATTGGTACTGACGCTGTGTCGTCACTGCAGAACGCGATTACCTCGGGGACCCAGGTC
>JAPOLP010000069.1 GCA_029977045.1 Planctomycetota bacterium | reverse complement strand
GCCGCTCCGGACCCGCAGATGCAGCGTTACTTCAGCCTCGACAGCCAGCACCCCGCCGGCCTGCAGATGCTGCTCGAACCGCTGCTGCTGTTCGACGCGGTGTTTATTGAGGACCGTCCGATTGCCGAGTTCATTCAGCCGCAGTTCAGTTACCAGAGTGACTTTCTGAAAACGTGGTACACGTCAGACCTGACAGCTCCGCAGGTCGATCGTGCGAAAGTCGCGGCGCAGAACCGCGAGAACGATCAGCGGAGGCAGGAACAACAGGCGATCATCGACACGACGCAGGTGAACCTGAAGGCGCTCGTCGATCCAGTGAGAGAACGCCTGCTGGAAGCCCGCCGCGCGGAGACCGGTGAAAACTCGGTTGATCTGAAGCCGTTCGCTGTCTGGGAATTTGAAGGCGACCTCAAGAGTTCCGTTGGCTCACTCGATCTCAACGCAAACGGTGAGGTCTCGTTTGAAGACGGCACGGTCGTGCTTAACAAGTCGTTTCTGCAGAGCACCGGCCTGCCGATTGAACTGAAAGCGAAGACGCTGGAAGTCTGGTGCATCATCCCGAACGTCGATCAGCCCGGCGGCGGAGTCATGGGCGTGCAGGGCCCCGGCGGCCTGTTCGACACGATCGTGATCGGCGAGCGAAAACCGCGGCACTGGATCTCCGGCAGCAACGGATTCCAGCGAACGGAAGACTTCCCCGAGTCCACTCCCGAAGACGAGCCGAATCAGCTTCTTCACCTGACGATGGTTTACACCGAGGACGCGACGACGCTGTACCGCAATGGTGCGCCATACGGCAAACCGTTCAGCAAGGGACTCGCGACGTTTCCGAAAGACCAGTCGTCGATCCTCTTCGGACTGAGGCACCTGCCGCCGGGCGGCAACCGATTCCTCTCGGTCCGAATCGACAAGGCTCGGCTTTACGACCGGGCACTGAAAGCCGCCGAAGTCGCGTCGTCCTTCAGCGGATTCAACTCGTACATCACCGACTCCGAACTGCTGGCCGCCATGCCGGAAGACCAGCAGACGATGAAGAAGACGCTCGACGAAACGCTCGCGACCGCGAGGAAGACGTTTGCCAGCGTCCCGGCCAACCAGGACGCCGATCAGCTCCAGCAGCAGGCTCAGCAGCGTTTTGACGACAGCATCCGAGCGAAGCTACGGGCTCGCGAGTTCGACCGCGTGGCCGCGGACGATCCTCGTTACGGCGGCGTGATCACAAACGCGGCGATCATGAGCATGACTTCCGGTCCGAAGCGGACTCATCCGATTGCTCGCGGTGCCTGGGTCATCGAAGTCATCCTCAACGACCCGCCGCCACCGCCGCCGAACGACGTTCCGCCGCTCAACGAAGATGCCAGCGATGCGAATCTGACGATCCGCGAGAAGTTCAAGGTGCATCGCGAGAACCCGGACTGCGCCGGCTGCCACTCACGACTCGACCCGCTGGGCTTTGCGCTCGAAAACTTCGACATCACCGGTCGCTGGCGAGACCGGTATGGAAACGGTCGAGACGTCGATGTCGCCGGGCGGCTGATGCGCAAGCACGACTACGCAACGGTGGTCGACTTCAAAGCGTCGCTGCTCAAGGAAGACCGCCGCTTCGCCCGAGCGTTCACCGGCCACCTGCTGCGATACGCTCTCGCCCGCGAACTCACCCCGGAAGACTCGCTGACCATCGACGAAATTGTCGCTGCGACGGAACCCGAGAAGTACCGGCTGCGATCGCTCATTCGACAGGTTGTTCTCAGCGAGAACTTTCTCCGCCAGAACTGAAACAAACTGACGCATCTTTCATCACGAAAGCAGGCCACCATGCCCATGCACCGTCGAGCGTTTCTCGCTAGCACCGCTTTGGCTGCGTTTCCGCTGACGTCTCGCCTGCGGGCGGAGTGGGAGCCGAGCGTGCGTTATCCCGATCCTCGCGTTCGGATCGTCGACGACAGCTTCGCGAAGTATCGGCTGAGCCTGGCGAAGGTCGAACGCATCGCCACAGGGATGCGGTGGAGCGAAGGGCCGGTCTGGTTTGGCGATGGCCGCTTCCTGTTGTGGAGCGACATCCCTAACAACCGGATGATGAAATGGGAAGAGGAGACCGGTGCGGTCAGCGTCTTCCGCAAACCGTCGAATAACTCAAACGGCAACACTCGCGACCGGCAGGGGCGACTCGTTACCTGCGAGCATGATGCCCGCCGGGTGACGCGCACCGAGTACGACGGATCGATCGCCGTCATCGCTGACAGCTTCGACGGCAAGCCGCTGAATTCGCCGAACGACGTCGTGTGCAAGTCTGACGGTTCCCTGTGGTTCACCGACCCGCCATTCGGCATCCTCGGCTTCTACGAAGGCCACAAGGCGCCGTCGGTACTGCCGACGAACGTCTACCGCTGGGATCCGGCGACGAAAGAACTGAGCGTCGTAATCGGTGAGATCAGTCGTCCAAACGGGCTCGCGTTCTCGCCGGACGAATCGAAGCTGTACGTCGTCGAGGCGGGTGTCACTCCGCGAGTCATCCGGGTTTACGACGTCACGGACAACGGCACGCAACTGACGAACGGTCGGACGCTGATCACTGCCGAGGAAGGCGGCACTCCGGACGGTTTCCGCGTCGACATTGACGGCAATCTGTGGGTCGGCTGGGGCATGGGCCGACACGGACTCGACGGAGTCTCCGTCTTCAACCCGGACGGCAGGATGATCGGTCGCATCGACCTGCCGGAACGCTGCGCCAACGTCTGCTTTGGAGGCCGGCATCGCAACCGACTCTTCATGTGCGGCAGCACGTCGATGTACTCGCTGTTCGTCAATACGCAGGGTGCGGCGGGCGGCTGACTATGTCAGCGGGGCAAACCGCGACAGTCTTCTCCAAAACAAGCGAACCGAGAGTTCCAGAGGCGACGACATGACCCGTGTCCGCTCCCCCCTGCCCGGCAAGTGAACGACAGGGGTCCGCGAGTCTTCTGATTCCGGTCGATCTGCAACGCCATCACGCAATGATGTCATGCAGGACTTCGCCGCCGACGTCGGTCAGGCGGAAACGGCGACCGTTGTACTTGTAGGTCAGCTTTTCGTGATCCATGCCCAGCAGATGCAGGATCGTCGCGTGCAGGTCGTTGATGTGAACCTTGTCGTCGTGAGCCTTGTAGCCGATCTCGTCCGACGCTCCGTGAATCGTGCCGCCCTTCGCGCCGCCGCCGGCCAGCCAGGCACAGAAGCAGTGCGGGTTGTGATCGCGACCGGGCTTCGCTGATTTCTGAGCGACCGGCAGGCGACCGAACTCGCCACACCACACGACCAGCGTGTCCTCCAGCAAGCCGCGTTCGGCGAGATCGCTGAGCAGGCCGCCGACCGGCTGATCGGTCTCGCCCGCGAACTGACGATGATTGCCGTCGATGTCGTTGTGCCCGTCCCAGGACCGCTGATTCTCCATGCCGCCCGAGTAAATCTGAATAAAACGGACACCGCGTTCGAGCAACCGCCGCGCGACCAGACACTGCCGCGCGAAGTGATCGCAGCGGTCATCGCCGATGCCGTACAGATCCTGAATGTGCTTCGGCTCGGAGGCGATATCGAGTGCTTCCGGCGCGGCGGTCTGCATTCGGTAGGCAAGTTCAAAGCTCTCAATTCGGGCCGCGAGTTCTGAATCCGCCCGGTGGTCGTCGAGATGCAGCGTGTTGAGCGACTTCAGCAGGTCGAGCTGGTTCCGCTGTGCGATGTCACTGACCTCGGTCGGACGAACCAGATTGTCGATCGGCTGGCCCTGCGGCTTCAGATGCGTGCCCTGAAAGACGCCCGGCAGGAATCCGGCGCTCCAGTTTGCTGCGTGGCCCTTCGGCAGGCCCCGGCCTTTGGGGTCGCTCATCACGACAAAACCGGGCAGGTCGCGGCTCTCACTGCCCAGTCCGTACGTCACCCACGAACCGACGCACGGAAAACCCATCCTTGCGAAGCCGGTGTTCATCGCGAAGAGTGCTGGCGAGTGGTTGTTCGATTCCGTATGACCGGAATGAATGAACGCCATCCTGTCGACGTGCTTCCCCATGTGCGGGAAGATTTCCGGGACCATCTTTCCGCACTCGCCCTGCGGCGAGAACTTGAACGGCGACTTCATCAGGTTGCCGACAGCGTTCTTGAAGAAGCCGGTTGTATCGCTGAAATCGGGAGCGAATTCGCGGATCGACTTGTCGTGCCACTTCTCCAGCTCGGGCTTGTAGTCCCACGTGTCGACCTGGCTTGGTCCTCCGTTAATGAAGAGCCATATCACGCGTTTCGCCTTCGGTGCGAAGTGCGAGTCACGCGGTGCCAGCGGGTTGAGTGACCGCTCGCCGAGCGTTTCCGCAGCTGTGGCCGATTCCAGCAGACCTTCGTCCTGCAACAGACCGGCCAGGCCAAGCGTCCCAAAGCCGCAGCCCGCTCGCGCGAGCAGTTGCCGGCGCGACATGGAAAGGTGGTTGGTGTTCATTGTCTATTTCCCCTCGTTCCTGGGGTTCGAGGTTGTGAGCACTTTGTCGTGCCTGGATTCGCAGGAATTCAGTCACGGGGACATGATCTGAACTCGTGAGAATCCAGCGATTTAGCATCCGCTATTCCACGTAAACAAACTCGTTCATGCCGAATATCGTCTGACAGAAGTCAGTCAGCGCAGACATCGCGGGTTCGGCAGTTCCAGTTGCAGCGTATGCCTCGCGTTGACGCTGCAGAAACTTCGCTGCCAGCGCGATCTCCTGATTTGTGGGCTCCCGACCAAACGCCCTTTGAAATGCAGTAACGACGGCAAGCGTCATCCCTTCTGTCGGCAGTGATTTCGCGAACGCCTGGGCGTACTGTCGGCCCTGCGGACTGTTGAGAAACATCAGTGCCTGCGGGGCGATCGTTGTGCTGGCGCGGTTGCCGATACTCACAAGGTGTTCGGGCCAGTCGAACAGCATCATCATCGGGATCAAATCGCTGCGTTTGATGAAGAAGTAAACGCTACGCCGCTTCGTGTTCTGGTCGAGTGAGCCAGGACCGAACATGGTTGTGTCGAGCTGCCCTGATACGGCGAGCATCGTGTCACGAATCGCTTCGGCTTCCAGACGACGCGGCGAACGGCGCCACAGTAACAGGTTCTCGCGATCGACCTTCGCTCGCGTCTCGTCAAAATCGCCCGACTGCTGATACACGCTGCTGAGCAAAATCTGCCTGTGCAGCCGCTTTAGCGACCAGCCATTCGCGATGAGGTCAGCAGCCAGCCAATCGAGCAGTTCCGGATGAGTCGGTCGCTCGCCAGAGAAGCCGAAGTCGCTCGGCGTCGACACGATTCCTCGCCCGAAGTGGTGATGCCAGACGCGGTTGACGATCACGCGAGCCGCCAGTGTGCCGGCGCCTCGATTTGTATCGGTGATCCAGTTCGCCAGCGCGGCACGGTCGAAGCTTGTCCGATTCCAGTCTGCTGGTTTTTCGACACGCCATTCATCGAACTTTGACTGGGCCGGCATCAGAACTTCGAGAAAACCGGGTTTCGCGACGTGCTGCTTCTGCTTCGGATCGCCTCGCAGCAGGAAGTGAGTCTCCGGATAGAAGTGCGGAAAGCCTCGGCCATCCGCATGATGGCTCATGTGCGGAAAGCCCTCGCTGCTGACCATGACTTTCGCGAGGCTCAGCGTCGGGCCCTTCGTCTTCAACGTCTCCAGAGCCTGGCTCTGCTTCTGCCACTCGGCGTCGGTACCTCGGTACCAGTTAATCGCCGTCTTCCACTCCGCCGAGGACGAATCCGCAGCCTCGCCCGCTTTCTGCAGCGACGTCAGAGCAGCAACGACGTCAGCCGGAGGACCTGACTGCCCCACTTCCGGCTTCAGGCCAACCTGCGAAGAGACTGTCACTCGAAAATGTCCCAGTGTGTGCTTTGTGTTCGGATGGTTGAGCGTCAGCGTCACGGTGATCTCGACACCACTTTCAGCAGCCAGTGGTTCGGCGAGATCGAAAACGGCAGCCTGGTCCTTACCGATGCCGCCCGCGTCAACAGCCCAGCCACTGACGGGGTCGTCGTCGATCGAAGCGGCAACCGACAGTGCCGACGTGTTCTGCTGATGCGTCGCGCGAGCGGTGCTCAGCTTCGCCGTGATCTCGTCACCCGCTGGTTTGCCATCAGCGAGCGGTCGAACTGAAACGCGAATATCACCGAGAGCGAAGTTGCCGTTGCCGGCCCGACCGGGTCCCTTGTTCGGCATCGAGTCGTGCGTCAGCGTTTCCAGTCGAATCGAACCGATCTGCTGCAGCGACGCAGTGCCCTTAACGGTGATCACTTCTTTTGCCGGAGCGTCGCTCGTCGCGAGAAATGCTCCGTGCGGCTGCAGGGCGAATTTCGTCCCCGCGGACGACGTCGCCGTCGTCGACGAAAGCGTTGACCACGGACCGAAGCTGCTGGCAGGCGGGTTCGACTTCAGCCAGTCGCGGAACCGTTGCGGCAGGTCGTTCTTCTCGAACGATTTCAGACCCGCCTCAAGTTCAGCCACCTTTGTGGCGTGATCCTTCCGCGCCTGCTCGTTCGCGGCAGGATTGAGATCGACGTCGATCTCACTGCGGATCGTCTTCGTGAAGACCGAAGCCAGACTGTAGTAGTCATCCATCGAGACCGGATCAAACTTGTGGTCGTGGCACCGGGCACAACCGAGCGACAGGCCGAGCATTGCAACGCCCGTCGTCGTAACGACGTCGTCCAGTTCGTCGTACCGCGCGGACTCAAATTCCGTTTCCGTGAGCTGCGTCGGGAAGGCACCCGCTCCGATGAAACCGGTCGCCATCATCGCGAGCGGGTCGTCCGGCGCCAGCTCATCACCGGCAAGCTGCCAGCGAACGAACTGGTCGTACGGCATATCGGCGTTCAACGCCTTGATCAGAAAGTCGCGGTAGTGGTACGCGTTCGGTCGGTTGTAGTCCTGCTCGTAACCGTGTGACTCGGCAAAACGGGCGATGTCCATCCAGTGACGCGCCCAGCGTTCACCGTAATGCTGCGAATCCAGCAACTGGTCGATCACCGCAGCGAGCGCCACCTGCTGGTTCTGTCCGCTCGCCGCAATGAAGGCGTCAACTTGCTCTGGCGACGGCGGAAGGCCGATCAACCCGAAGTAGACACGGCGAATCAGCGTTCGAGGATCAGCCAGAGGGTTCGGAGCGATTCCAGCTTCTTCCTGCTTCGCCCGAATGAACTGGTCGATTTCGCTCTGGCACCAGGCCGTGTCACTGACCTTCGGCGGAATCGGCTTGTGCAGCGGCTTGAATGACCAGAAGTTGCGATCCGCGTCAGTCACCTCGAATGGAGCCGGCGGCCCGGACTTCTGTTCGACCAGTGGTTGATCGTACGGAGCCCCCAGGTCGATCCACTGCCGAATGGCCGCAATGTCCTTTTCCGCCAGCTTCGGAGCTTTGTACGGCATATGAGGCTCGGCCTCGTGCGTCAGTAGAAGCAGCAGGTGGCTGTCTTCAGCCGACTTCTCGACGAACCCGCTTTCCATCAGACCCTTGCGAGTTGCGAGATCGAAATCCGCCTTCGTCGACTTTCCGCCGTGACATTCAACACAGTGATCAACCAGCAGCTTGCGAACCCGCGACTTGAACAGAGCAAGCCCCTTCTTCGCGCGTTCGGGATGATCAGCTGAGACGCTGGCAGGCGTCTTTTCTGGCACCGCGTCCTGCGCGAAAACCGGATGCCCGTCCAGAAGCAGAATGGCAGTCAACGCGAGCAAGAATGTAAGACGGGCAGTCATGAGAGACTCCACGGAATCTGAGTGCCGGAATAACGCTGGATTAGCGGACACGAGACGCAGCGATCATCGAAGGAGGGACTGGACGATCTGGCGAGAATCGATCAGAGGCCCCTTATGGTCGAAGATGTCATCTTATCAGACAAGGTACGCCGGAGATTTCCGGTCGCTCATCAGCCAGCTCGAACCGCGCCGCGGCAGCTTTGTCATCAATCCCGCAATTCGCTAGCTTGCCCGGGACGCGGCGCAGGTGAGTCAGTTCATCAACCAGGCACCAACTCGCCCGCTTCACAACTGCGGGGCCATAGCTCAATCGGTTAGAGCAGCGGACTCATAATCCGTTGGTTGCAGGTTCGAGTCCTGCTGGCCCTATAGATTTGGTCATCACCAGATCTCTGAAGCCCTCAGAAGCCTTTGTTTCTGGGGGTTTTTCGTTTTGGGTGTCCGCCTCTGATATCTCGTGATTTGCACGGATAGAACCACGGGTAGAACCACAAATGGCCCGCTGGAACGAATCGTCCGTCGCCATCGCGTAGTGCTTCATCGCGACCGGCTGTGAATTGCCGATCCACTCGCACACATCCTTGACCGGGAACTCTGCCAGTAATTCCGTCTGACGGGATGCCCGCAGGTTGTGAAACAGCTTTGGCCACGGCTTGATCCCGGCCCGCTTCAGCAACTTCCGGAACGCCGTTCCGATGTTCTGATCGGCAGACCGCCAACGGGTGATAACCGGTGTGCTCATCGGGCAGTCGATGCCAGGATTCGCTGCGTCATAGAGCGCCCGTAAGAACGGTCGCAATTCCGGGAAGATCGGGCAGAACCGCAGTCCGCCGTCTTCGTGATGCTCAGTCTTCGACGCTTGGATCGTCAAGCGGCTTGCTTCCAGATCGACGTCCTGCCACGTCAAAGACACGAATTCGGACGGCACGCGAATGCCAGCGAATCGACTCAGTGCAATCACGGCCCGCAGTTGTGGACACGTCGCGTGCTGCAGCGCCTCGTAGATCGTCTCCGCGGGAATGAACTGTTGCCGCTTTGCGTTTCCTCGGACTGCAGCCGGCAGCCCGTCAAACGGATTCTCTGCGATCAGCTTCCGCTTGACCGCATGACGGAAGAACTGGCGAGCGAGCCCGACACGTCGTCGGACGCTGTTCTCAGCCATCTCCGAACGTTCCCGGTCCCGCTGGTTCCCGTTCGTCGCCTGTTCGACTCGCCACATCTCCGCATCGCCAGCCGTGACCGAATCCAACCGCCGATCGGATCCGAAGTAGTTCAACAGTGCCGTGATCGTCTTGCGGTACGTTGCCAGTGTCGAGTCCTTCACGTCCTTCCGGGATTCAAGATACGACGCGAGAAACGGCCCCAGCGTCACTGGACCGTGATCGTCTGCGGTTGCCTCGATCAACTCGACCTTGATCAGCTTCTGACGCAGTTCGGGACCGATGGACGCGAGCCACTCGGACGTTGTCTTGTCGATCCGGCCACCCGAGCCCTGTACGCCGATCAGATGTTCGACGTGATCGAGAATGCGCCTGGCCGCCGCTTCCGGTTTCCGGCCTGTCAGCAGCTTCATCCCGAGCCAGATGGACTGTTTTCGCTTTATTCCAGACCGGTCCTTTGCGTACCAGGAGATTCTGTAGCCGTTCCGCCCGTCTTCTTTTCTGAGACTTGCCATCGCGTCACCTTTCGCAATGCGTGAGTTCACCTGTCAGAAGTCTGCGGCAGGCTGAGGTGAAGCAGCTTTTCGGGAGCTACCCTAGCCGCAGAGCCGCAGTTTAATTTAGCAGTGCCCGGCATAGCGACATCGCCAATCGATAATCCGGGCTGCCTGGTTGTTTTAAAAACTTCACCCTCGGGTGGTGGAAATCATCGCCGCCATGACCACCATCCCCACCAGTGACCGCCATCAGTCAATTGCCAGTGACACCAGTCAGTTTCTGCACGCGGCCATCCGGACCGCCAATCGGATTGAAGCCAATAGACCGGCCGCACCGCCCACAGAATGCGAGTTCCCACCCCGGACGACCTGACACTGGCTCGCGAATCCAGCCGGCAGAATTGACGTGAGAGCCGCAGGGAGACAGCTGCCTGATCAGCCTGAGCTTGTGGGTCCGAATCTCGGCCCTGTCCATGTCAGTCAGCCGCGATGCCGGACTGATCAGCAGCCGGTCATCTTCAATATCGAGAGTGATTCCCCGAGCGTTCAGGCTTTTGATCAGGCGAGTCGTTGCGATCTGATGCGATACCGTCATCAGAACACCTCCACATCCACCGCAGACGACTGCTCGTCGGGCGCCACCAGAGTCTGTGGGGAATCATCTATCAAGACTGCGGGTAGCGTCGCACCGTCCACCCGTTCGATGAACCAGCGTTTGACCCCACCGTGACCGTCACGGCATTCCAACCGTCGGCCCGCACATACTCGGCCGCGATACCGGCGTAGCCCGTATCCGATCTTTCTGGAATCGAACTTGCCGCCGCACAGCTCTGCTATGGCCACGCGCAGTGTCGGACAACCATCAACTCCATCCATGCCCACATGATGCGACAGCATCGATGCCATCTCTGCGGTCGTCAGTCCGTTTCCGGAAACGTCCGCTTCGTCAATGCCGGCATGGATCAACCGCAACAGCTCAGCCGAACGGTCCGCGTCCCTCACGACGTCGCGGTTGGCACACGGATCAGGTTGTCCCGCGAAGACAATCACGTTGCGGATCAAATGCGACCAGCCCTCAAACGAGCCCCACGGCGTCAATCCGGCATCGGGACATCCAGCAGCGAACCAACTCCGCAGCATCGTAAGCCCGGCCACAGCCAGCCGGTCACGGTTCTCTCGCGTCCAGGCTTTCAGATCGTGATGCCGAAATTCAGTACGGTCTTCCGGATGCTCATCGGGTGATTCCAGCCGAGTGAGCAGTGTCCGCCGCGCGGTATCTGCCGACAGCTCAACGTTGTTTCCGGTCGCAATCCAGACAGTCGTCAGCGGCAACAACCCGGTCGTACGAGATTCGCTCAGCACTCGATCCTGCCAGGTTGTCGCTGTCAACGCCGCATCGAGTGACGCGCCGCCCAGTGTCGCGGCCACGTTGTCGAACAGGATCGCCGCCCAGCCCTCAAGAGCGATTGCTGTGATCGTCTTCCGCACCTCATCATCAGCCCGCGGCCAGGTCTTCCGCGCCATCGCGTTGCCACCGGCGATGATACCGGCTACGTCTGCCAGCAATGACTTGCCCGCGCCCCGAGTGTTCGCATCAAAAACGAACAATGGGCAAGGTCCATCGATCGCCGGTCGAGCCAGCAGCGTCAAAACCAGGGCCAGCCAGATCATTCGATCGAACTCAGAACCGAACGGGAAATCCACCAGCACTTCCAGCAACTCTGCCGCCGCCTTCGCCGCGTTGGCCTGCGTCGGACAGTCTGGAACGATTGGGAACAAACGGTCCGGTCGGTACAGCATCGCCGTTTGCGGATCCCAGCCCGGCGTTTGGATAACGGTCCCGTCCGGTCGCAGCATCGGTGTCTGCGTGATCCCGGCCAGCGGTCGTACCGCTTCGCCGAATTCGCCTCGCTGATGCACAGCCTGCACCTGCCATTCAGGCGGACGCTTCGGCTTCAGGACCAGATTGTCGCCCTGCTGCACTTCTTCGGCCAGCCGCACGGCCTGAGTAATCCGTTCTCGGATGATCGCCTTCGGAATCACCCGAATCTGCGGCACAGCCGTCGGCAGAGACAAACCCGCAGACCGCGTTGTCGCATCGTTGACGATATCGACCAGCACTCCACCACGCTGATACAGCTTCACGCGTTCGGCATCGTCAGGATGGATCCAAGGTGTCTCCCATCCAAGCTGACCGAGTGCCTTTACAGTCTCATCGGCCACCGCCGCTTCATTCAGCGTCAGTAACAATTCTGGCCGTTCATCTGGTGGACCGCCGTCCGACGGCTCCCATTCCACCGCCACATCGATCGCTGCGCGGACCGCATCTGGTCCCAGCTTCGCGATCACGTCACGGACGTCTTGCCCCCCAGATTTCAGTAACTCACCCGGTAGACGGGCAATTCGGACTGATGCTGCCACACCAGCCAGTCGTCCCGCCGTCCGTTGCGCTCCGTCTGCTCCCGGCACATCGAGATCGGGAACGACGATGACGTCACAGTCCGCAAACAGGCGAGCATACTTCGGTGCCATCTCGTTGCGTGGCAATCCGGCAGCGACATAACCAAGTCCAATGAGCGCCGCCGCATCCTTTGGACCTTCGACCAGCAACCACGTCTCACCAGACTGCGGCAGCCGGCCAGGAAAGAACAGTCCCGCCGAACCTTTACCGCGCTTGAACCAGCCTTTGCCATCCGGCGTTAAATCGAAGTACGAATGCACTTCTCCACGTTCATCGTACACCGGAACCCGAGCGACGACGGATTTCCCACGTTTGTCAGCCTTGACGCCGAACTGCTGAAAGGCCTCCAGTGGCATCCGCTTGGCTCGCGCGACATTGGCTACGATTGTGTCTGCGGTCGATTGCGACGGACTGGCCACAGCGCCAGCGGACAATCCGAGACAGTCTGCCACGAATGCCAGCGCCTCTCGAAACGAGCAGTCCCGCAGCCACATGACAGCAGCGAACCCGTCGCCGTTCTTTTCGTCGAAGCACTGTCGGCACATCACGCCACCGGTCAGGTCGACATCTCCAAAGACAGAGAATCGGTCGGTCCCGCCGCACTTTGGACATGGATGCCCACGCCCATCGAGCAGCTCGTACGGCAGCCCAGCCGCCTGCAGAATCTGCAGCCACTTGCCTTCCGCCTGTCGCTTCGTTTCATCTGCCGGGATAGAATGTGCCGTGCTCCTACGTTTGGGGGTGTTGCTCGTCACAGCACACCCCCTTCTTCGTTTTGCCGGCTCAATGCCGCCAGAACACTCGGCGGGTGATATGCGATCCGCCGACCGATCTGAATGAACGGCACATCCCCGGCTGACCGTTTCCGCTGCAAGGTGGGCTGTGAAACTCCTAGAAACTCAGCCATCTCCGGCTCGTCTTTGAGGCCGCCGTCCTGAGTCGTTTTCGTCTCACGGTGGCTTAGTCGTTCAGCAACGGCATCCGCCACCCGTTCAATCAGCTCGCTCAGGAGCACGTCGAGTGAGGTGCTACACATTGGGCACCTCGCTGTTCCTGACGGCGTCAAGCTGCCGACGGATTTCATGCGAGACGTTTTGCTGCAACCGTCGCCGCTTCAGTAACGTCCGAATTGAACGCAGAAATGAAGCGTTCTGCCGGTTCTTCGCTAACG
>JAPOLP010000691.1 GCA_029977045.1 Planctomycetota bacterium | reverse complement strand
AGCTGTCCGGTATTGCCCCTGTCTGCCGGCACTGCAGCTTGACTTGCCAATGGCGGACGTGAGACTCACACGCCGCCAGCAAGTCGCGGTATGACGCTCTCGTTTCTCTGTGCGTGAGCAGCCGCACAACCAGTCCGCGTGCGAACTCAGAATGGACCAGGTAACCAGCGACCCACCAGTAACGACCGGGCTGTTTGACAGCTACCGGCCGATGGCTGGCGTCTACGACGAAATGTTCGACGCCAGTGGTTCGGTACGTCCGCACTGTCAGCAGGTTGTCAAGCAACTGAACCAGTCCAGCCGGAAGGATCTCGACAGGGCTCAGCGTCACGCCCGGCAACTGTTGCGGGAAAACGGCGTTTCGTTCAGCGCGTTTGACGAGTCCGGTGAGTCTCCTCGTCCCTGGCAGCTCGACATTCTGCCGGCAGTTCTGTCCGAGGAAGACTTCAGCCAGTTGAGCGATGGCCTCGTCCAGCGGGCACAGCTGCTGAGTCTTCTGCTCGACGATCTCTTTGGCGAGCAGCGGCTGTTGAAAGAGAAAGTGCTGCCGCCGGGAGTCATATTCGGGCATCCCGGTTTTCATCGTGCGTATCACAATCTGCTGCCGCCGGGGCACCGTCGCATCACGCTGTACGCTGCCGATGTCGCCCGTTCGCCGAACGGGCGCTGGTGGGTGACGGGCGATCGTACGCGGTCGCAGTCGGGACTTGGGTTCGCGGTCGAAAATCGCGTGGTGACCGGTCGAGTCCAGCAGCAGGCGTTTCGATCCGCCCGCGTGATGCGTCTCGCTCCGTTCTTTCAGCGGCTACGCGAAACGCTTCGCGAGTCTGCTCCGCGACGCAAGGAGAATCCCCGGATCGTTCTGCTGTCTCGCGGACCGGATTCGCCGACCTACTTTGAAGACGTTTATCTGGCCCGATACCTGGGCTACACGCTGGCGGAGGGCGGCGATCTGGCAGTGCGAAATGACCGCGTCATGGTCAAGACACTGGTCGGTCTGCTGCCGGTCGAGGTTCTGTTGCGTCGAGTTTCCGATGGGGATTGCGACCCGGTCGAACTCAACAGCTTCTCGTTCACCGGGGTGAGCGGCCTGGTCGATGTCGTCCGAGGCGGGCATGTCGCAGTCGCGAACTCGCTTGGCTGTGCTCTTGCCGAGACTCCGGCACTGATCCCGTTCCTGCGTTCCGCCTGCCGGTTTCTACTCGACGAGAATCTCGAGCTGCCATCGCTCGCAACCTGGTGGTGCGGCGAGGAGCCCTCACTGAACTACGTCCGCGAGCATCTCGATGAGTTGGTCTTCCGCCCCGCGTGGCGATCTCGTGCAGACTCCGCTCGAATTGAGCCGCGTCAGATGTCGCAGCCTGAACGTGACGAATTCCTTCAGCGGCTGGCGGCACGCCCTGCTGACTTCGTCGCTCAGGAGCGGATCGTTCGATCGACTGTCCCCGCCTGGCAAGGATCGAGGATCGAGCCGTGGCACGCAGCGTTTCGGCTGTTCCTAGCTGCCGATGGCGATTCTTTCGAGACGCTGCCCGGCGGACTGGCGCGAGTTTCTTCAGACCCGAACTCACTGGATCGGTCGATGACAGCCGGCGACCTCGCGCAGGATGTGTGGGTCGAGAGCAGCCGGCCCGTGGATTCGGTCTCGCTGCTGCCCGGCCCGGAAGTGTTGGTCACGATCACTCGCGGCGGCGACGATCTTCCCAGCCGCGACGCCGACAATCTCTTCTGGCTGGGACGCATGGTCGAACGTGGCGACTGCGCCGCGCGGGCATCCCGCGTTCTGATCCACCACGTGCTGAGCGGCGAAGACACCGGCCAGAAGTCCGAGCAGCGGGTTCTGCTCCGCGCACTCGCCGCACTCGGACAGGTCGAGCCGGGGCTTGCTGTCGACGGCCTCGATCAGGCGCTGCCGAGTCTAGAAGTCAGCCTCCCGCAGGCGCTATTCAACACGCAGGAACCTCGCAGCCTGCGGTCGACCGTGCGGGAAATGGTTCGGTTGTCGGATTCCGTCCGCGACCGGCTGTCGTCCGATGCCTGGCGATCGCTGAACATTCTCAGTGACGACTGGCAGGCTGACCTCAAACCCGGTCCGCTGGACATGTCAGAGCTCCTCCGCATGGTGCAGCGCGTGATTGACTCGGCGGCCATGTTTGGCGGCCTGGCGAGCGAGAGTACGACTCGCAATCCCATCTGGCGGTTTCTCGAACTCGGTCGACGGCTCGAACGGGCCTGGAACGCGGCAACGCTGCTGCAGACAATGCTGACAGTTCCCTGCGAGAATGAGGGGCCAATTCTGGAAGCCACTCTCGTCGCCAGCGACAGCATCATGACGTACCGCTCGCGCTACCTCGCGACGCTGCGGGCCGACGCTGTGATCGATCTCCTGCTGACTGACGAGACGAACCCGCGTTCGATCCTCTTCCAGATCGAGAAGGTTCACGAGCACGTTACCAATCTGCCGTTTGCCGGCCAGGCGATGCTGGGTCCGGATGAGCGGCTGGCGATCTCTCTGCAGAACGCCGTGAAACTAGCTGATCCGATTGAGCTGGCTCGGACGAGTGACGGCCAGCGTAAGGCTCTCGATCGTCTCCTGCAGCGGCTGATCGACCAGATTCCGAAACTGTCGGACGCCGTCAACCAGCGGTACCTCATTCACGCGGGCCTGCCCCGCCAGTTCGGACAGGAGTGAGGCCGTGGCGAAATACCGGATCACTCATTCGACGACGTATCAGTATTCGGACCCGGTGCCGGTCTGCCAGAACCAGTTGCGTCTCTCGCCGCGCGACACGCCATGGACGCACTGCTCGTCGCACCGCCTGACGATTACTCCGCGGCCAGAGAGCAAGCAGCGGCGGCGTGACTGGTTTGGCAACTACGTGCAGTCGTTCTCGCTCGAGGAAAGCCATCGCAAGCTGGCCGTCACCGCAACCAGCCTTGTCGAGGTGCTGCCCCAGTCCGTGCCGGTTCCCGACGAAACGACGCCCTGGGAAGAGGTCGGCTCGGCAGTCATTGAGCAAAGCGTCGACGACTGGCTCGAAGCCTCCGAATTCGTCTTCGACTCGCCGCACATTTCGCGAGCGGACGCGTTTCGGGAGTTCGCTGAGCCGTGCTTTCCATCAGGCCAGCCGGTGCTGGCAGCCGCCGTCGCACTGACGTCAAAGATCTTCAGCGAGTTCAAATACGACCCACGAGCAACAACGGTGACGACTCGCCCGGAAGAAGTGCTGCAGGCAAGGCACGGCGTCTGCCAGGACTTTGCGCATCTGCAGATCGCCTGCCTGCGATCGCTCGGCCTGCCAGCGAGGTACGTCAGCGGTTACCTGCGAACGATCCCGCCGCCCGGCAAGCCGCGACTGATCGGTGCCGATGCCTCGCACGCCTGGCTCTCCGTCTGGTGCGGCCCGCACGGCTGGATCGACCTGGATCCGACGAACAACTGCATCTGCGGCACCGACCACATCCCCATCGCCTGGGGCCGCGACTACTCCGACGTCGCCCCGTTCCGCGGCGTGTATCTCGGTGGCGGATCGCACACGCTGAATGTGTCTGTCGATGTTGAGCCGCTGGAGTAGAACCGTTCTGTTTGCTCCGAAGCCGCAGGTGATGACATCTGAGCAAACTGCTCTTTCCACCAGAACGCCACTCAATCGTGCGAGTCGCTGAGATTGCTGATGCGATCGAGACCCGTCGGCGAGATGGCCGCCGAGGGCATTCAAGAGAGGTCATGCGTCGCTGGTTACTGATTGAGCGACGCCTGATGAACGGGGAACCGTAGCGCCAGATGCCCGGCAACAGGGAGAACGTCGATCTCACGGCACCAGTCCAGCTCCGCAAAGGGATCGGGCTCGTCGTTCGGATGCAGATACAGAATCGTAATGTTTCGTGGAGCACGCTTGAGCGATGACTTGATCCGCACAATGACAACTTCGAGAACTGGCAGGCTGAACGGGTTAAAGAAGAAGATGACGT
>JAPOLP010000470.1 GCA_029977045.1 Planctomycetota bacterium | reverse complement strand
GTTTTCGAGTGTCTGCAGAATGACAGACGCGCGGTCGACGACGGAACGCGGCACACCGGCCAGTCGGGCGACGTGGATGCCGTAACTCTTGTCGGCTGAGCCCTCAACAATCCGGTGCAGAAAGATGATCCCGTCGCCCTGTTCATGCACGGCGACGTTCCAGTTCGAGGCGTGCTTGAGCGTCGAGGTCAGCTCGGTCAGTTCGTGATAGTGCGTCGCGAACAGCGTGCGGGCTTTGATCGAGTCGTGCAGGAACTCGGTCACGGCCCAGGCCAGCGAGATACCGTCGTAGGTGCTCGTACCGCGGCCGATCTCGTCGAGAATGACGACGCTGCGGTCGGTGGCCGTGTTGAGAATTCGCGCCGTCTCGGTCATCTCGACCATGAACGTACTCTGGCCTTTGCCGAGTTCGTCGCTGGCTCCAACGCGGGCGAAGACGCGGTCAGCAACGCCGATGCGAGCCTCGCTGGCCGGGACGAAGGAGCCCATCTGCGCGAGGATCGTCAGCAGCGCGGCCTGTCGGATGTAAGTGCTCTTACCGGCCATGTTCGGGCCGGTGATGATCTGCACGCGGCCGTGGTTGTCGCCGCCGAGCAGGACGTCGTTGGGGACGAACTCGCCAGTCGGCTTGATCTTGTCGAGCACCGGATGCCGGCCCTCGCGGATATCGAGTACCGGGTCCGTCGTCATCTGCGGTCGGCAGTAACCCCGAGCCGACGCCAGCACAGCCAGCGAAATCAGCACGTCGATCTCCGCAATGACTTCCGCCGAGTTCTTCAGCCGCGTGACGTGCGCGGCGACCCGGTCGCGCAGGCTGTTGAACAAGTCCTGTTCGAGAATCTTCGCCTCGTCTTCGGCTCGCAGAACCTTCTCTTCGTACTCCTTGAGTTCCGGCGTGATGAAGCGTTCCTGGTTCTTCAGCGTCTGCTTGCGGATGTAGTCGTCCGGCACCTTATCGCGGTGAGTGGCAGTCACTTCGAGATAGAAGCCGAAAACCTTGTTGAAACCGACTTTCATCGGGATGCCGGTCCGCTCGATCTCCTGAGCCTGGTACTTCGCGATCCATTGCTTGCCGCCGCGAGCCAGTTCACGCAGTTCATCAAGCTGCGAGTTGTAGCCGTCGCGGATCATGCCGCCGTCGGTCGTGATCAGCGGCGGGTCGTCGGCCAGAGCGGTATCGATGTCCGCCCGCACTTCCGGACACAGATCGAGGTCCACTTCGAGCGACTGCACGAGCTTCGCTTTCCGCCCGGACAGCTTCGCCTTGATCTTCGGCAGCAGGGCCAGCGTCCGTGCCAGGCACCCGAGATCACGCGGGCTGCAGCGGAGCGTGGCGACCTTCGCCGTCAGCCGCTGCAGGTCGTAGACCTTGCCAAGTTCCTCGCGGATTTCGCGGCACAGGATGACGTTCTGAGTGAACTCCTCGACCGCGTCCAACCGCCCTTCAATTTCATTGATGTCCGTCAAGGGGTTTGACAGCCAGTCGGCGAGCAGCCGCGCACCCATCGGCGAGACCGTTTCATCGATCACATCCAGGAGGCTCCCTTCGCGTCTTCCTTCGCGGAGCGTCCGCGTCAGTTCGAGACTCGCCCGCGTCGCCTCGTCGATCGTCAGGTTCTTCCCGAGCCGCCACGGCTCCAGGCGGACGATGTGCGAGAGCGAACTCTTCTGCGTTTCCTGCACATATTCCAGCAGTGCTCCGGCGGCGACAATTCCCGGCGAGTCAGCGTCGAGGTCAAAGCCGTCAAGCGTCTTCATCTCGAAGTGCTGAAGCAGATTCTTGCGGCAGGCATCGACGGCGAACGACCATGGCGGTCGCTTCGTCACCGTCATGCCGCGTAGCCCGAGTTTCGGCTGCAGTTCGTCGGCCCGTGCCGGACTCTCAGACACCAGCAGTTCTGATGGTCGCAACCGAGCCAGTTCGTCGGCGAGCTGTTCCATCTCCAGGTCGGACGTCAGGAAACGTCCGGTCGAAACGTCGAGCCATGACAGTCCGACGCCGTCCTTGCCGACAAACACGCTGGCGAGATAGTTGCTCTCGCGCGGGTCGAGCAGAGCTTCGTCGGTCAGCGTGCCGGGCGTGACGACCTGCGTCACTTCGCGGCGCACGAGGCCCGTCGCCTTCTTTGGATCTTCGACCTGCTCGCAGATCGCCGCGCGATGGCCGGAGCGGATCAGCTTGTGGAGATAGTTCTCCAGCGCGTGATACGGGAACCCGGCCATCGGAATCGGGTTGTCGGTCGTCTTGTCCCGACTGGTCAGCGTCAGCCCGAGCACCTTTGCGGCGATGGCGGCGTCGTCAAAAAACAGCTCGTAAAAATCGCCCATCCGGAACAGCAGGAGCGAGCCGGGATTCTGGCTCTTGACCTCCATGTACCGCTCCATCATCGGCGTCAGCTTCGCTCCACCGGACTTCGCCGATTTCTTCTTTGCAGGAGCGTCCTTCGAGCGCACGGTCTCTCCGCCCGATTCCCCCTCGCAGTCGTCCTGAGCCTGTTCAGCCCCCGTCGCATCCACTGTTTGGGCCTCTGTCTGCTGAGCGTCCTGAGCCGTCCCGTCTTGATCCTTCGTCGCAGCCATCGTGGCACGCGGTTCCTGCTTCTTCGAGTTTGGAATTCAACCAACTGCCACCACGAGTTCCCTCGACCGCGGCACTCCGACCGCCGCATCGTCGTCCGCCACCGATTCGATTTCCACCGACCACGAACGTCGTTCGAGACAGCTCTCGCGGGAAATACTGATTCGCTCACGAGCGGAGCGCTGGACAGCAGCGGACGACAAGTCCGACCGCACCGCGAAGAAGTGCTCCACGGACGAGCCTGGGCAGCACGTTGCCCGGCTCGTCACCGTGGATGCAGTTCGATCTCAGCCGCCTCCAGACTGGCGAACGCACCCGTTCGCCGTCTGACAAGAACCTACGGCAGTGAATTCAGAATCGAGGTAATCTCGTCGCTGTTGAACGCCCGCAGTGTCTTTGTGCGGACGTTGCCTTTGGAACCCAGGCTCAGCAATAAGGCTGTAGCTGTCTCGTCGTCAGGGGCGTCGAAGATCACGACTCCGTCGTAACCGCCGAGCGTCCAGTAGACGTCCTTGACGCTTGCCCCCAGTCTGGCCGCCATCTCAGCGAAGCCCTGAGCGCGTTCCGTCGACTGCTTGATCTCTTCCTCACCATGCTGCGTCAGCGACACCAGTGAAATGAAAGTGGCCATCCTGCTCCTCGCTTCCCGGTCTGAAATTAAAAAAGTCACGTGTCGTCGGACAGCGCAGCACGGCGTTCATGCCGCACACTATCCGGCCAGCGAGGAGCCGATTTCGCAAACGCAGTGCCTAAAACCGCAGTTCAGGATGGTGCTTCGCGAGGCCGGTTCAATCGGATGTCTCCGGGACGTGAAACAAAGTTCCCTTCCGTCTCGGAGCGCCGCTCCCTGCCTCCTCTCTACGCGATCACACGCAGCCCAACCATGAACAGGCCGTGTCCATCGAGCACAGTCCGGTTGTGACTGCACAGTCTTTGCTCCTCATGTTCCGTCGTTCGCAAGTGCCTGGCCTTCACCGGGCCTGAGAGCCCGCCACTCCCGCATGCGGGAGACTGAAAACACACAGGGCAACCGCACCTCATTCACACGAGGCAGCCTTGCAGTTGAACCTTGCACGCCTGGTGGGATTGCCGTACGAAGCTGCTCACTTTTCTCTCAGCAACAGGACCGAAGTGACTCATGCGGAACCTTCCCAGACTGACCATCGCACTGACCGTGTCTGCGTCGCTGGCCACACTGTCTTGCCTGCTGACGGCCCGCGTTCAAGCTGCGGAGACTCGCAATGTCGAATCGCTCGCGGTCGGTCTGCAGCCGTTTCTCACGGCGCTGTCGGGCCAGCAGGATCGGTTTGAGATCTCCGGCACGGTGCGCGTGCCGATTGACGGGAAGCCTCAGGAAATCACGCTGCAGTTCGCGCGGCGGGGTGACGAGGCGTTCGATCTCGACCTCACGCACGCCGACTACGCGGTTCAGATCCGGCGCCGGGCTGCCATCACCGAGTTCGGGCTGCCGAAGCATGGCGTTGTATTCGTCGGAGGCGGCGAGATTGCCTCGACGGATCGGTTGTCCTCGCGAGAGATCGTCTCGCGTCTCGTAACGCCTCGCTCGCTCGTCGCTCAGTACGTTCCCGTGGTCTTTCAGCCCGATGCTGAGAGCGTTGCCGGACTGCTGCAGACTCTGCTCGGCGTGACCTTTGATCCAGCAACGGCTCGCGGCACTGCCGGGAAGAACGTCGCGTTCGAGTTTCCTCGATCCGGCAAATTGACGGTGCAGACCGACAAAGCCGACATCGAACTGGCTGTTGCCGACTCGCCGCGTGAATCGTCTCCGCTGTCAAAGGCTGAAGGCGTTCGCGTCGTCGAGATCGACCGAACGGAACTCGAGCGGCAGCTTGTTCGTGGCGTTCGGCGGGCGATCGAGATTCTCGCTCCGTCACCGCTGCTGACAGATCCGCCTCAGGTGACTCGTAAGGTTCCACACGGCGAACTTCGGTGGATCGAGAATCAGCGGGTTGTTCTGCTAAGTGGTTCCCCCGAGCAAGTCGGGCGGGCACATGGCGAGTTGCTTAAGCAGGAAGCGATGGCCTGCATCGACTCAGTGCTCCACACGTTTGGCACGTCGCAGACGATCCGCACAGGACGCTGGTTCCGGCACGATCTGGAGGACGCTTACGCCCGGCTCTCGCCGCATATTCCCGAGCGGCATAAGGCCGAAACGCGGGCGATGGCGGCGGCACTGGGGCTCGACGAGGGGCTCGTACAGACGCTTAATGTCTTCCCCGAGCTGTTTCATTGCTCGGGCTTCGCACTGTTCGGCAAGGCGACGAAAGACGGCAAACTTTATCACGGTCGAGTGCTCGACTACATGACGGCGATCGGACTGCAGGACGCGGCGACAACGTTCATCGTCAAAGTCGATGGACGCATCCCGTTTGCCAATGTCGGCTACGCGGGTTTCATCGGCAGTGTCAGCGGCATGAACGCTCAGGCGATCTCACTCGGAGAAATGGGCGGACGCGGCGAAGGCCAGTGGGACGGCGTGCCGATGGCGACGCTGATGCGGCGAGCCCTCGAAGAATGCCGGACACTCGACGAGGTTATGGACCTGTGGAAGAACAGCCCGCGGACGTGCGAGTACTACTACGTCTTCGCGGATGGCAAGACGAACCGCGCGGTCGGAGTCGCGGCGCTGCCGGAGTCAATTGAGTTCGTGCATCCGGGACAGGCTCACGAGCGGCTGGGCGAGGGCATCGAAGACGCCGTCGTTCTGTCCGCCGGCAGCCGTCTG
>JAPOLP010000122.1 GCA_029977045.1 Planctomycetota bacterium | reverse complement strand
CGGCGATACGTCTTGATCATCGTCCACAGCGTGACCCACATACCGCGTGCCACGGTGGAGGCTGCTCGCCAGACGTCCAGAAACCAGTTAATCATGTCGGCCTCGAAGGGGTTTCGACCGAGAATCAGGCAGAGAAAACGGGAGTTGTCGCAGAAATATCCGCGCAGCAGCACTCCGCTCCCGTGCAGAGAGGGGCAGGATTATATGACGCGCCCCCGACCACGCAAGGCACTGGAAACCCCGGAAAACAGAGGCTTTCCGGCTTCAGGAACGCAGTTTCCCAGCGATTTGCTCGGCATCGCAGCCAGGTCCACCGGAAGGGTGAGGCAACTCTGGGATTCGCCGGTCAGCCGAGGCTGACCGGCTACGTTCGTGGGCCATAGACAGAATCAAAGGTTGTGGCTGCTCCCTGAAGCATTGACCGCAGGGCCATGAAGTCACCGCCATGGGCGAGCAGCTGGGCGCCCTGGTCGCGGCGTTTCTGCATGTCCTCGGTCGAGCCGACCGGGCAGCCCCAGGCTTTTCCGTGCTTTGCTGCTGCCGCCGCGACGCGTTCAAAACAGTCGTCGAGCGTCGGGCCGTTTTCGAGGTGCTTCAGTCGCAGGCCCAGATCGCCGGGACCGACGAACATTCCGGTGACGCCGGGTGTTGCCGCGATTGCTTCGACGTTCTCGACGGCTTCCGGAGTCTCAATCTGAACAACAAGGAACGTCTCTTCGTTCGCCTTCGCAACGTAGTCGTCCAGGTCGTCGAAGTAGAAGTCACTGTCAAAGCTGGCTCCGTCGAGGCCGCGGTCGCCGAGCGGCGGGAAGCGGACCGAGTCGGCGAGCATCTTCGCTTTCTCCGGCGTCGAAACGTGCGGGATCATCAGCCCCGTCGCACCATCTTCGAGGTATCGGTAAAGGCGAGTCTTTTCGAGCGTCGGCGCCCGCAACATGCAGTCGATATCAAACGCGTGAAAGTACGCCAGCATGGTCTGGACTTCGCGTTCGGAGAAGCAGCGGTGCTCACCGTCGAACCAGATTGCGTCGAAGCCGTACTCAGCGGCCATGCGGACATACGCTGGGATGAAGTGCCCGAGAGCGCAGATGCGGACGGGTTCGTTGTCACGGAGTTTCTGGATCAGTCGGCTGCGACGCATGATGGGCCTTTGTCAGAAGTGGACTTGTCAGTCACGCAGCGCAAAGACACGAAGCCGCAGAGATTCGCAAAGGACTGGTGTGGCTTTGCGTCTCTGCGGCTTTGCGCTGCTGGCTGTTCTGGAAAAGAACGTTGAAATGGTGCATTCGGCCTACGGCAAGTCGACTGTTTTCAGGTCGGCCTTGTCACCGTTCTGAACCAGCACGACGGCGTGGCCTTCGTTCAGCTTGTCGAGCTGCACGGTGCCTTCCAGTGCTTTGATGGTTTCGTAAGTCTGACCAGCGATTCCACCGCCTTCGACTCGAGATGTGATGCCGGCGTTGGTCGCGATGTTCTGCGTGCTGACCTTCATGACGCCGCGGGCACTGTTGGCCAGCAGCAGGTAATTCGCTCCGTCTTTTTCGTAAACGATCATGTCCAGCGGCTGATTTCGGTTGCCGAGTTCAGCGACCGTCGTGCCGCGGGTCTTCTCGCCGGATTTCAGTGAACTCAGCGGAAACTTGACCAGCGGAGTGCAGACATAGCCGGCCAGCAGACTGGCTTCGCCGTTGATATTGAACGGAACGAACGTCCGGATCGCGGCGTAGTCTTCGTACTTGCCGTGAGCCCCGTGATAAATCTCGACGCGCGAGCCAGCGTCAGCTTCGACGAACGGGAACGCGACTTCGCGAATACTCGACGGCGAGTCACCAGTTGCCAGACCGGAAATAATCACCCGACCGTCGACGTAAGCGATGTCGGTGATGGACTGCAGCCGGAGGTTCTGCGGACCGCGACGACCAGGGGTTTCCTTGTCTTCCGGAGCGTCAGGCAGCGAGACCTTCGAGAATTCCACGTTGGCTAGCGGGACTTCGGAGATTACTCCGCCGGACGCGACGCGAACGATCCCCGGCTGCTTGCCGCCTTTGGTCACCGCGACGTAAACGCTGCCACTCTTCGGGTTGGCGGCCAGGTCGTTGATCTGAATATCGCCAGCGGCGACATCGAGCGCCTTGCCGATCTGGCCGGCGAGGTCAGCCACGTTGACGGATGCCTTGCTGGCATCGCCTTTGGTTTCGCCGGTTGCAATGGCGAAGACGGATGCCGATTTCGCATCGCCGATCAGCAGAATGCCGTCCGGCCCAAACGTCAGGACGCCAGCAGACTGCAGCTCGGGAGTGCCCCTCTTCAGGCCCCACAGATTCGCCGCCTGGCTCGTGCCCGACACGAACAGACCCACCAGCAGCGCGCACAACAGTGACCACTTCATGATCAGCTCCTTCAAAACGAATACCGTGAAACTGGCTCGAGGCAGCGTCGCGCAGGCTATCGCTCGGCTGCCTGGTCTGCCAGCGATCGGCTGGCAAGCGTCAGCCGCCGAATGACAACATAGACAGCCACCGCGTAGACCGCGCACGCTACCAGCAGCGGGTACAGCAGTTGAGGAATCGCGGTCAGCATACTCTCGGCCAGAAAGGACTGTGCGAAACACAGCGGTGCCATACCGGCCAGCGTCGCGAACATCACCTTCCAGATGGGAATGCGAGTAAACCCGGCGGCGTACGAAACGAGATCTGACGACGTCAGCGGATTCAGCCGGAGCAGGAATATCAGCCATGATCCTCGGCGTTCCAGCGTGCCCTGAACACGTTCCAGAGATTCCGACGGAACGAGTCGTGTCAGCCATGAGTCTCTGAAACTGCGAGTCACCGCGCAGGCGATGCCGGCTCCAGCAACGTTACCGAGCAGCGCGATCAGTCCGCCGAGAAAGCCGCCGAAGAGAATCCCGCCCGGGGCATACAGTATCAGGCCAGGCAACGGTGCTATCACGACTTCGATGGTCACGAACACAAAATAGACCAGCGGAGCCAGCACGCCAAACTGTTCAAAGAACTGCCGCAACCGCTCGACCTTCTCGGCTGCCTCCAGCTCTGAAGCCAGCAGATCGAACACGATGCCACCGCTGAACCACGACCAGCCGATCAATGCCAGCACGACTGCGAGGCCTGACCAGAGCAACAGTCGTTGTATCATTGCCGGGCGTCTGATCGAGGGGCCTGACTGGCTGGCCTCGTCTGCCAGATCGTTCGGCATCGCCGCGCCTTTTTCGGGAGCTGCTTCGTCGCAATTCGGCATCGATGCTCAGCCCTGCTCCGGACCTTCGATTGCCTCGATCGCGTTTCTCGCGGCGGCCTGTTCGGCTTCCTTCTTGCTCGGTCCCCAAGCGGACGGAAACATCTTCGTGCCGATCGACGCGGCGATCTCGAAGCACTTCGAGTGGTCTGGCCCCTTCTCGTCGAGCACGCGGTACATCGGGGTCTCACCGAACTGCTTCTGAGCGACCTGCTGAAGCTGGCTCTTGTAGTTGTGGCCGTGCGATGTCTTCGCCGTTCGAGTGATCTCGTCACTCAACATCTTCAGGATGAACTTCTCAGCCGCCGGCCAGCCACCGTCGAGAAAGATCGCGGCGACAATCGATTCAAACACGGCAGCCAGAACCGACCCCGGAATGCGTTCGTGCATCGCCAGGCCCTTGCCGAGCAGCAGGAACTGCCCGAGTCCGAGACGGTTGCTCATCTTTGTGCATGTGTGCCGACTGACGACGGCCGACTTGATCCGCGTCAGTTCGCCCTCCGAGTACTCAGGGAACGAGTGGAAGAGGAACTCGCAGACGACGACACCCATGATCGCGTCGCCGAGGAACTCAAGCCGCTCGTTCGATTCCAGCCGCGTTCGCGCGACAGATGCGTGCGTCAACGCGTGCTCCAGCAGTTCGCGATTGCTGAAGGAGTGGCCGAGTGCCGCTTCAAGGTCGGCCACGTCGTCTTCGGACAGCAGCGTGAGCTTGTCCGAAGAGATCTGGAATTCCAGCCGCGAGTCAGACAGCGCCGCAAACCCGGCGTTCTGGTCAACCGATTCAGACATTTCGGGAAACTCTCAACAACGGAGTGATTCGCCGATGCCGAAGCAGCAGCGAGGTTTCCGTTGAAAGAGGGGGCGGTCCCTGGAGCCCGTTCGCAGTCCGCGACTCAGGAACAATCCCCTTTTTCAACGCGCCGATATTCTACATAGAAAAAACTGTTCGACCGATTGGCAGCGTCAGCAGGCGAACCCGCGTCGGCCAGCCAGGGCTTCCTTTCCGAACTCAGCACACGCACAGCCGGCTGCTCCGATGAAGCCTGCCTGGCCGCCGAGTTCCGCGTAACCGATCCGTATCTTTGACGACGGAACGGGAAACGACAAACGCTTGACCTCTTTCCGCACGATGTCGACGAACTGCCGACCGAGGTCCGTCTCGTCGCGGCCAAACGTCATGTTGCCACCAAACAGAACGACGTCAGGGTCAATCGTGTGCATCAGATTGGCTGTGCCGTACGCCATGAAGCGTGCCGAGTCCTCGACAAGCTGCACGGCCAGCGGGTCGCCTTCGTGAGCGGCTTCGGCAATGAGCAGCGGCGTGAGCGTCTCACCGCCAGCCAGCCGCTCGCGCAACAGAGGTGACTCGTCGCCTCGCTGCAGGCCTTCCTCGCACCGAATCACCAGGCCGGACGCGCCGACGTATCCTTCCAGTGCACCGGACATTCCCGTTGCCGACGGGCGACCGTTTTCCATCTGGATATAAAGGTATCCGCATTCGCCCCCGTGCGAGTGCGCTCCCGTGACGAGCTGCTTGTTGACGATCAGACCGCAGCCGATGCCGGTCCCCAGCGTCCACAGTGCCAGCGAGTGTGCTCCGCGACCAGCTCCCGCCCAGAACTCGCCGTACGCGGCGGCGTTCGCATCGTTGTGCAGGACAGTCGGCAGGTTGAATTGATCGCTGATCAACTGCCGGATCGGAATGTTCCGCCACGTCGGAAGGTTGGCCGGTTCGAGCCACATTCCATTCGGCAGATCGAGCGTCCCCGGAACAGCGACGCCAATCCCCGTCAGATTCCGCATCCGGATCGGACTCTGGTCGACAGCATCGACAATGCCCTGCTGGATGGTGGCGAGCCCGTGCTCGGGACCTTTCTCGCCTTCGGTCGGGAGTTCCAGAAACGAAAGCGGACGTCCGGCGCTGGTCACGACACCAATCTTGATGCTCGACCCACCGACATCGACGCCAACAAAGAACTCCTCGGGCGTCCGGTTCCGATCCTTCGGAGATGACAAACTCGACATGCAACTCGCCTTCTGGCGGGAGTAATTCGCAAGCACGTCCCTGCGCTCACAATAAGACGGGCGCGAATATACGGAAGAACCCGCAGGCGAATCAACGTGCGAACGGAGCATCAATGGCAGGTGCTCCGGTATCAGCAACGATCCGTGCGTCGACGCGGCTGCTCTGACTGGAGGCGACGGACCGCAATTCTGGCGTCCTGAGAGGAATAGATTCAGGCCGGCACACCGGGCGGCGCGTTGATGTTACCGCCGAGGAACTGCGAGTTCTGATCGCGGATACGGGCCGCTTCGTCGTCGTACAGAAACGGCAGGAAGACATAGCGAGTCCCCGACGTGACCTTTGTCGCTTCGTGCAGCAGTGAGCAGGAAAAGACTCCAGCTCCTCCGGCTGGCGGGCGAAACAGCTGCCGACCGAACTCGGGAAACCAGACGTAGCCGCCGTCGTAGTCGGCGTTCAGATTGACCGACACGGCGAAGCGCCGGTGAGCGGTTCCCTTAGTCGTGTTGTCGCGATGAGCCCGGAAGTGGCCACCGTGCTCACCTTCGTAGCACGCCACGATGTACCGCTCCATTCGCGTCGCGTTGAACTGGTACGCTCGGCGAATTTCTGGAGCCAGCCGGTCGTGGATGCGGTGCATACACCGCTTGCGGAGATCCTCGTCCTCGATCTGGCAGTCGCGGCGGCGCTTCGTTCCATAGTCATAAACGCCGACGGTCTTGCCGCCGACGTCACGCATGAAGCCTGAATCTTCCGTTTCGTGCGTTCGGTAGTACTCGATGAGTTCCTCACACAGTTCCGGCTCAAAGACGCGCGGAACGATCAGAACGGGAGCCTGCACTTCGGCGGGGTGTTGCGTGCCGAGGTCCGGGAGCGACCGGGCCAGATCGAGCAGCTTTGCGACGTGGCCTTCTCCGGATGGTTCGATCGGAATGCGTTGCAGAACCCGAAGTCGCGTATCGAGCAGCAGAGAAAATGGCCGGTAGTCAGTCTGTCTGTTCGGACCGGCGAGGCCCTGCGGCAGTGCGTCGTAGCTGCGGCTGATGTTCCCCGCGAAGTCCTGGAAGTATCGAATGCCCGGCAGCAGTTCGCGTACCTGCCCGGTCGAGAAATCTCGCTGGTCAGTAATCACGCCGAAGAAGCACAGCCGATCGTCGTCGAAGTCGCGGCGATTGGCTTCGACATCGGCGATCACTCGTTGAGCGTCCGGGCGAGTTGCGGAGCCCAGAAAGCTGAGGATGACGTATCGTCCGCCGGCCGCGCTGAATTGAAAGTCGTCGGTCGAATGAGTTCGTGCCGAAAACCAGGTAATCGGATCGCCGCAAGAGAGTCGCATGCAGGTGGCCCTCTCAGACCGAACGCACACTGAAATTGGAAGTCGCAGACGCGAATTGAAGTACTGACGAGCGCACCAGAAACGCTCCCTCGGAACTTGTCCAAAGGAGCGTTTTCAGGGCGGCGGATTCTGCTGTTGGTCAGCCAGAGTGTCCAGATCGAAAGGCCGTGAGATTCAAGTTGGTTTTAACGGCGTGCAAGCTGGTTTCCGGCGGGCTCAGAAGAGGTCCGGCAGCGGCAGCAGCAGGGCGTGATGCTCGAACAGAACACCCTTTCCATGCTCGCCAATCATTGGCGTGAAGAAGAGCATGAAGACGTACAGAGCCAACAGCGGAAGCATGATCGTGCGGCTCATCCAGCGCCAGCCAAACCAGGGCTGCTTCGGACTTCTGATGGCGCGGTGCAGCACCCAGCCGGTCATTACTCGCGCGGGATAGATCGTCACGATAAAGACCAGCGTGATCAGCCACATGGCGTCCTGCGGCAGCAGAAAGACCTTCGGGAGATACAGCGGCAGGGCAAGCACATAGACGACGGCGATCGCCAGCAGCCAGGCAACGGGAGCGTCTCGGTACAGCCGCCGGATTGTCCGCAGCTCAAACATCGTTCGGAACCGGCCCGTCAGAGCGAACCGAGCCTGCAGGAACGGCAACCAGCTCAGCACGAGTACAAGTCCAATCGCTCCCAGAAAGGTCACCAGATTGCGCGGCCATTTGTCGGGCGTCGCCTGCGCGAACATCAGCGTCGGGATGAAAAGCCAGACGACCGCACCGACAAAGCCTCGCAGGCCCAGCCAGAAGTGGTGCTTCAGCCTCAGGCGGCTCAAGAAGTCCTGCACGGCGGCGGTCGCGTGCGTGATGTAGTCGGACTCGCGGCGTTTCTTCAGTAGCCAGCGCAGGTTCTTGATGGGTCGAAAGTAGCAGCTCAATGCTCCGCCTCGAGCCAATGCGAGGCAGATATGCGTCCCGATCAGTGCGGCGAGAACCGGGGCGAAGACACTCCAGAAGCGGTCGGCAGGTCCGCCGGGTTCAATAAAGTAAGCATCCCGTCGGGCGGCTCCGGCCAGCCGCAAGGGAAGCAGCCACAGCCAGGTTCCGAGGACGATTGAGCCAATGCGTGGCGCGACGTCCAGCAGGAGAAACGCGTCACGCAGCTTCCCTGTTCGAGCGACCCGGGCTTCGACCTCAAGCAGATAGCCTAGTGTCAGGAAGTTGACGATCGGAATCGCGGCGATCACCGCCAGCAGCAGGGTAAGGCTGGCAATCCCGAACGCCGCTCGAATCAGCCAGCCGGCAAAGCGGAACGGGTTTCTCAGAACGTGCGGACAAGGCGGCAGGCGGTACGACGTCACGTCGACGCCGTCGCGTTCGGCGATCAAAGCCGGCGACGCCTCAGCGAACTCGACAGGCAGCGCGTCGTCCGTCGCAAGCTCGACGCGAACGTCGTCCGACGCCTGTTCCGCATCGAGTCGCGGTTCGTCAGGAAAGACTGCCGAGTCAGTCTGCATGAGGAGCAATCTCAACAATCGTGAATTGAAACGCCGCCAGTTCAGCACCGTAGCTTCCAGGGAAGCCTGATCGTCGCCGGACTGATCATACCTGCCTCAGCCGGAAAGTGTTTCGCCCGGACAGCGACTGCACCGAAAGACGACAGCAAGCACTTTTCCAGGCAGATGAACCGACAGTGCCGGCCTGGGTTTCGGCGAAATTTCCCGATCCGGCGGGCTGACCCGCGAACCTGATACCGGACCCGGCGAATCTGTCGTTTCCCGCTGTCGCGGACTTTCCTCCACGCGACCATCGTTAATAGAGTCCGCGATTCCGCACCGATCAAAGCTTCCAGGCACAGACTCATGTCCGGCAAGAAGAGCAAAAAGAAACAGCCCGAGGATCCCAACTCGCGGCACATCTGCCAGAACCGCAAGGCCCGGCACGAGTACGAGATCCTCGAAGACCTGGAATGCGGAGTCGTCCTGCAGGGCAGCGAGGTGAAGAGCGTCCGTAATGGCAAGATCTCGCTCGACGAAGCCTTTGCTCGGGTCCGGGACGGCGAACTGTGGATGTACGGTGCGAACATCAATGAGTACCCGCAGGCGAACCTGATGAACCATGAAACCAAGCGGCCTCGCAAGCTGCTGGTTCACCGCCGCGAGCTGCGTAAATTTGCAGAGAAGGCTGAGCAGCAGGGCTTCACACTGATTCCGCTGGACGTCTACCTGAAAGATGGACGCATCAAGGTTCGTCTTGGCCTGGCCCGAGGCCGCAAGCTGCATGACAAGCGAGAAAAGCTGAAGAAGGACACCGACCGCCGCGAAATCCGGGGCGCCATGATGAAGGGCGCTTGAGTTGCTTCCGGCGCTGGCGAAGCCGGAACGGCTGAACGTCTCGTCTTGTGGCTGGACTTGATCGACTCTGCTCCGTTCGGACTAGAAACCTGGTGGACGACGGTGGGTATTCGACAGTTATTGTCGCGGCTGGGTTTTCTCGCCGACTGCGATTGCCGACGCAGCGGATTGTTGTCCGGGTATCAGAGCCTGGTGCTTTTGCAGTCGTAGAGCCGTTCCTGGCGTTTGCCGCGATCCGCACTCGTCGAGACCGTTTTTTGAAGCTGAACCGCATTCCAGCCCGAGAGGGCAAATTCCGTAGAGAGCTTGCGCGCTTCTGCACGCCGAAAGCTGAATATCCCGATCCGACAGGGTCTCAGCAGAAACTGCCTGGCACAGTCATCTTCGCCGCGTTGGCACGTTCATGGCTTTGGTGGTCGTCTCTGTGCCAGGGGACCGATCGATGCTGATGAGGATAGGGATGGCAGCACGCTATCTGATTCTGCCATTGGTTGTGTTTGTCAGCTGCCTGGTGTGGATCCGCCAGGAGAAGAACAAGGAATTGGCTCAGTGCTCCGCTGAGTTGGAATCCTACGTTGTTGATTCCGAAGCAACACGGAAAGCAGTGACGTCAACGGTTGATGGCCTGATTCGTCGGCAGGAATTCGTTCAGGAACCTGTTTCGCGGGACGGATGGTACACCCTGTGGGAAGCGCAGAAATTTTTCGCACGCAGACTGGATCGACCTCGATCACGTGTTCTGGACCCAGGCGAGCGGATTCTCGATCTCTGCTACTTCATCGAGTTGTCGTGGAAGATCCGTAGGTTCCACGACGCGGAAAACGCTCTCGTCGAACTTTTGAGTCTGACGTCGAATGACGACAAGACGTCGCCCGAATTGCTGAGTCGCCGAATCAGAGCCTTGAACTGGCAGTCGTGCCTGCTGGCAAACTATCGGGAGCCAAACGTTGCTCTTGAGACAGCATTGAAATGCATTGATTCGTGCCAGAAGTTCCTGGATGGCCAGCCAGGCAACTCAATGATTCAGGGACTTCTGGCACGGGCACTTCGCAATGCTGGTGTCATTGAAGAAGTTCTGGGCCGAGACGGTGTTCAATACGTGAAGCGTGCCGCCGAAATCGCGGTGTTACTTCCGAATGATGATGTCAGCGTTCCAGTAAGTGCCCACCTCGCGCTGAGTGCATTTGTTGTTGATACAAAACAGATGCTGGGTTCTCTGCATTTGAGGCACGGTCGCCGTGACAAAGCGATGGCTGCCTGGCTCGACGCACTCAACGAATGTCAGAATCTCGTCCTTCGAGCCGAGAACCTGTCGCAGCAACAACCGTTCTCAGTTCCCGCACTTAAGTTTCAAAAAGCAAAACGCCGGCTTGAATGCGATATCGAACAGCTGAAGCGACTGAGCGTTGAGGCGATTGGCATCAGTGCGATTCACGAAGGCGAAGGCCACGGCACAGGCTCAAGAACGACGGCTTCAGTAGCGCAATGGACATGGACTCCGTTGAGTCTTGACGACGGCCTGTCTGAATTGCCAATCGATCTTCTGGTTAACGCTGTGCTGCCTGGCGAATTTGAACCGCAGGAAGCCATTCTCGTCGCCTGGACTGCTGACAATAGCT
>JAPOLP010001193.1 GCA_029977045.1 Planctomycetota bacterium | reverse complement strand
TGCGAAGGGGCTCCGCACATGTAGATCATGATGATCGCCTTGTGCGAATTCCCGACTCCAGCCGCCGCTTCCGCCCGCAGCAGGTCCGTCAAAGTCAGCCCGCCAACGCCCAACGCTCCGATCTTCAACATCTCGCGCCGCGAAATGCCATCACACAAACGGTGCCGGGAACCGAGGAGATTCAACATGGTGGGCCTCAAAGGCGGGGTGCGAACGGCGACAGACAAAGCCGCACGTCAGCTCGTAACAGGAGGGACAATCAGGCAGGAGCCCAGCGAAGGACGGGCAGCCTGCCACGAGAGACCGCGCGACGCAAGAGGCATCGTCCGCAGAGGCGACTTTCCTTTGCCGCTTTTCAGTAGCCGGATTCGACTTACCCGCGAGTCTTGTACTCGCGTTTTCCGCCTTCCGGGCCGATCTGGACGGTGTAGCTCTTGCCGTCTTTCGCGACGGACAGCTTGACGAAGATGCCGTCGCATTCGCCGAGCTTGCCGAAGTTGGCGATGTTCTCCTTCGGAGCCTGCTTCGACAGGTCGAGCTGCACGTTCTGGTGGAGCTGGTACAGGTCTTTCAGCGACTTCACCTTGCGGAGCGTTTCCTGAGTTTGCTCGTGCCCGCCTTTCGTCGGGCCATTGCACATGACAGCAACGACGGGATCGATCGCCAGAACAAGTGCCGGGTTGTTGCTGTTCGGCAGGCCGTGGTGCGTGACCATGAAGACGTCGACCTGGCCGATCGGGTTGTTCGGCGTCATCAGCTTGCCTTCGATGTTCCACGTCATGTCACCACAGGTCAGGAAGCGGAAGTCACCGAACGACAGCAGCGTGCTGACGCTGGCTGCGTTGTCGGACTTGTCGGCATCCTGCTCCTGATGCAGCTTCGCGTGAGGATTGGCGGGGCCGTTGTTCGGGATGACGTCGCGGCTGGCGGTGACGATCTTCAGCGACAGCGGCGTCGAGCCCGACTTGAACGGCAGCACGTCGCCCGGCTTGACGGCCTTCGACTGATTCTGCGACGCCTTGCGGTACTCGGCCACGCGTTCGACAAACTTCGCATCTTCCTGCAGAAAGTCCGGGATGCCTCGATCCCAGAACGTGCCAATCTTGATCTTCTCGGTCAAAGCCGCATGGTTGCCGTAGTGGTCCAGGTGCCAGTGCGACACCAGAGCGTTGTCGATCTGCTTCAACCCGGCGTGATTCGTTGCGACATCGACGATGCGGTCCCGATCTCGATAGTCGTACTCGGGATACCCGGAATCGATCAGCAGGCTCTCGCCAGCCGGAGTCACAAACAGCGTCGCCGCTCCGCCTTCGACATCGATGAAGTAGATATCGAGCCGCCCGTCCTTCTGATCGGCCTGAACGAGCGACGGCAGCAGCGAGAACGAAACGAGAGCAGCCAGCAAAAGACAACGGATCGAACGCATGGGGAAACTCCAGGCAGGTTGAAGATTTGCAGCAGCAGGCGACGAGAGTATCTGCCGCCGGCGAGTGTGTCACTTGAGCGGCGATTCGTTCGCATTCGTGAGCTGTAGGCGAGTTTC
>JAPOLP010000010.1 GCA_029977045.1 Planctomycetota bacterium | reverse complement strand
GTCGACATACGCCGTTCCTTCTGTTGAACGTCGAGTGCCCGATTCCGACAGACCGTGAACAGCCACTGGGAGAGGTGTCCGTCGATGGTGGCCTGCTGCTGTCGGCAGAGTCTCAGAAAGGTGTCCTGAACGACTTCCCGGGCGGTTTCGAGGTCGCCAGTAATGCGCTGCGCATAACGCACCAGCGGCTGCTCGAACCGCTGCAGCGTGCTGCTGACCCATTCGGACTGGCTGGCGTGCCCGTTGGTGCCCATCGAAGTCCCCGGAATCCGCCGGAACCGGCAGTGCTGCGTCGTCCGGCGAGATTGAGAAGCCGGACGTCGCTGACGTGATTTCGCGACCGGCGTCCCGCTCGTTCAGAAGTGTGCTGACCTGAAAACGAACAGCGGCGGTGGCTCTTAGAGAGAATTCCGGATTTTTCTGGGACGGGCGGGTGAGTGCCAGATTCGATCCGTCAAAAAAGAAAACGCCCGGCAGAAGCCTGCCGGGCGTCGGTGCAGAGGTCGCCAGAGAAGAGAAGACTCAGCGAACCAGCCGCGGCTGGTCGTTTCCGCGGCCAATGCCGCGATACACGTCGAACAGACCCTCGAAATCGCCATCGTCGACGTGGTGGTACTCACCACCGGTCTGATCGGCACAGTACTGGATCGGCGGCTTGTCAGCCCCTCGGCCCAGAGTGATGCCGTGAATGATGATGTCGTTCTGCTTCGCAAGATTGGCGTAGTAGTAGATCGAATCGACAGGGTTGGTGCCGGGCGGTTCGGTTTCGTTCGCCAGCCCGTCGGTCATCAGAACCATGACCTGCTGCACCTTCTTGCCATAAACGTTGTCCCGGGGAAAGGCGAGGAACTCTTCGATAGCAATTCGCATCCCGCCACCGATGCAGGTCCGGGATGCATACATTCCCGGAGCCAGTTGTCCGAGGCGCGCGGTCACTGGCCGGAAGTTGAGCGCCAAGTGGCTTTCGAGGCGTCCAGTCAGTCGAGTATCGCCACCAGCGCCGCCGCCGGAGCCGCCATTGTTGCCGCGGCCTCGATTACTTCCCCGCGTGATTCGAGTGTTGTTGTTGTTGGACTCCGTGCCATCAACCAGTGCCGGGTAGCTGTAGACGGCGAGGCCCAACCGATCGTTGTCACCGAGTTCCTCGACGAGCACGTTTGCCGCCGCCAGCGTATAAACCATGCGGTTGTAGTCGGCCATCGATCCTGAGCAGTCAATGACGAGCATGACGTCACGTTCGTCGTCCCGACCGATGACGGCGATCGCCGACGATTCCATCTCAGCGTTGTTCCGACCGAGTACCGGTGCGAAGAACAGGTTGACCTGCGAATTCCGGTCGCGATTAAGCCGTCCCGTAATACGAACGGCATTCGCCAGGCTGATGTCGTTGACCACGGGGATCGCCTGAAACGCTCCCGTTGTTTCATCCCAGAAGCCAAACTCGATGTCGGAATCGCGATCCAGTGCCAGTGATTGCCCGTTGACGCTGTTCAGGCCAGCCAGCTCTTCAGCGGCGTCGCGGACAACGTCAGTGCTGGTCGCGGATTTCAATTCGTAGGCAGCGGCCAGAGCCGAGGAATCGACAGCGGCCTGCAGTTCCTGATCGACAATCGACAGGTAACCCAGGTCGACGGTGAATGCCGTGAAGGCAAAGATCATCACGAGGAACACGGCGGCCATCAGCGCGATCGCTCCGCGCCGCTGAGTATGCAGACAGTGCTGTCGGATTTGAGAGAACATGAGGCACGTCTCAATTCGATGGATAGTTCCCAACGCATCGTCAGGTCTTCAACAGATAGGTCACGAATTTTCGAACGCGGGCTTCGCGGTCGATTTACCTGGTTGGGGAGGTGATCACCGGAAGCCTCTTGTCCGATCTGACAGGTCAGACTGAAATGCATCAACCGCGGATCGCGCTGCTTCGCAACCTGAGCCAGCAAGGAGATGTCCGCCGTCAGCGTACCGTCAGACTGGTCACGAACGCCTGTACCGAGGAAACTGGCTGCTGACCTGCGGGGTACGATCTGAGCGGTCGCCCGACCTCGCTGAATCGCCTGACAATCGACAATCCCTTGTGAACTGACATTTCCTGTCTGCCAGCACGATCATCACGAATTGGTCGCTTCCCATCTCAAGACGCTCGCCCTGAATTCACGACGCCTCACGATCCGCCATGCCTGATTCCCGGAATCCCGACGGTAACCAGCAGTCAGCAGCCGACGCGTCGTCGCAGTCCGGGCAGAGCACGCCTCGCGCAGCAGGTTCAGCGGGCGTCGGTACTGAAACGCAGATCGAATCGGCGGGGTCGTTGAGCAGCAGTCAGATGCTGGCTCAGACACTGGTCACAGGGAATCAGTCGCGGTCGCAGATCGATCTGTCGAACTGCCTGCTCGGCGAGTTCCGCCTGCTGCGACGGCTGGGTGCCGGCGGTATGGCTCAGGTTTATCTGGCCGATCAGACATCGCTGCGCCGCAACGTCGCCATCAAAATCATGCGACCGGACTTCGGCGGCAATGACACTTACCAGAAACGGTTCGAGCACGAAGCGCGAGCGGCAGCGGGACTCAATCATCCGAACATCGTGCAGGTGTTCGCCGTCGGCGAGGAAGCCGGCATCCGCTACATCGCTCAGGAATACGTGCATGGACTGAACCTGCGGCAATATCTGCAGCGGAAAAGACCGCCGAGTTCGCATCTGGCCCTGCACCTGATGAAGCAGTGCTGCTCGGCGCTGCACGCGGCGCATCAGGCGGGCATCGTGCATCGCGATATCAAACCGGAAAACATCATGGTCACGCGACGCATGGTCGCGAAAGTGACCGACTTCGGCCTTGCGCAGCTCACACTCGACGGCAACCGCGTCAACCTGACGCAGATGGGCCAGACGATGGGCACGCCGCTCTACATGAGCCCCGAACAGATCAATGACGCCAACGTCGATGCCCGCAGCGATCTGTATTCGCTGGGCGTGACCTTCTACCACCTGCTCTCGGGCGAGCCTCCGTTCAAAGGACCGACTGCGGTTTCACTCGCGTACAAACATCTGCACGAAGACGCCGAGCCACTGCAGAAACGCCGTCCCGATCTGGCTCCGTCATTCGTTCGCCTGATTCACCGTCTGATGTCCAAGAATCCGGCAGAACGGTTTCCAGATGCGAAGAGCGTCCTGGCTGAGCTGAAGCGGATCGAAAAGTCGGGAGAAACCGGAGCCGCCTGGGCCGACGAAGACGACGACACGGAGACAGTCGCCACTGAATCGTTCTGGCATGTCCCGCGTCCAAAGCTCAAAGCGTACGGAATCGCTTGTCTGGCCGTGCTGATCCTCTCGTCGGGGCTCGGTCGACGATCGCGGCGGACCGATCCTCTTGACGCTCCGCTGACGGCCGTCGCCGACATCCCGCAGCAGAAGACGGCTGCCGCTCAGGTGACTGTCGCCCGGACGCTCGCACGAGGCGGCAATCCCGAACGAGTCATTGATGCCTGGCAGGTCGTGCTCGATGAATTCCCCGACGCGAAGCTGGCGAACCTCGAAGCGCATCGTGAACTCGGCATCCTGCTGCTCAAGCAGCGACGCTATGACGAGGCACTCAAACACTTCGACGAACTGGCCCGGCAGAATGACAATCAGTGGAAAGCCGACGGCATCGCTGGCCAGGCCGCCGTCGCCAGTCTCACCGACCGCTTCGGCGTTTCGCACGAACTTCTGGTGCTCGAACTCAGCGGCCTCGCCGACAGCCTGAGCGACACAATGCGCCCACTGGTTCAACTCGCCATCCGCCGCAACGGCGAACGGCAGGGTTCGCCCGACGAAGAACTTGAAAAGCTCTTCGCGCCGAAAGAGGAAGACATCCTGCCGTAGGGCCGGTTCCCACCGGCCGCCTCACGTTACGCCAGAATGTCGTGCAGAACCCGGCCCTCGTCGGTTGGGCCGATCAACCGGTTATCGAGACCCTGGAACGGGAAGCTGAAGCGGTACGGGTCGATGCCCAGTTGATGCAGAATCGTGGCCTGCAGATCGCGGACGGTCAGCGGGTGCTCGGCGGGGTAGTAGCCGATGTCGTCCGTCTGGCCGTAAGACAGGCCGCCTTTGATACCGCCGCCGGCCATCCACATCGTGTAGGCAAACGGGTGATGGTCGCGACCGATGAAGCCCTTTTTCAGGTCGGAGTTGACGTTGTTCTGCATCATCGGCGTGCGACCGAACTCGCCGCCCCAGACGATCAGCGTCGAATCGAGCAGGCCGCGCTGCTTGAGGTCCGTGATCAGGCCAGCGATCGCCCGGTCGATCTGGCCACACTTGATCGGCAGAGTTTCGTCACACGACTCGCCGGGCGAACTGCCGTGGTGGTCCCAGCCCCAGTCGTAAAGCTGCACGAAGCGCACACCCTGCTCGACCAACCGTCGAGCCAGCAGGCAGTTGTTTGCGAACGTCGGGTCGGTGCTTGAATACAGCGGTCGCGGATCGTCGGCGGATTCGGACTCCGAGACAAAGCCGGGCCGGGCTCCATACAGGTCGAGGATGTGCTGCGGCTCGCGAGAGATATCCATGACCTCGGGCACCGCGACCTGCATCCGGTAGGCGAGTTCGTACTGAGTGATCCGTGTCTGCGTTTCGTCGTCCTGCAGCCGTTCAAACTGCAACTCGTTCAAGTCGCGCAGCGTGTCGAGCGTTCGTCGCCGCAGAGCCCGGCTCATGCCCTTCGGATTCGAGAGATAAAGCACCGGATCGCCCGACGTTCGGCACTGCACTCCCTGGTAAACCGTCGGCAGGAATCCTGAGCCCCAGAGCGACTTGCCGGCGCTTGGTGTCTTGCCGCCGGAGCTGAGTACGACGAAACCCGGCAGGTCCTGGCTCTCGCTGCCCAGCCCATAAGTCACCCAGGAACCAATCGACGGACTTCCCAGCCGCGACGTTCCGGTGTGCAGCAGCAACTGCGCCGGCGAGTGATTGAACTGGTCCGTCTGGATGGTCCGCATGACGCACACGTCGTCAACGACAGACGCCAGTCCCGGCAGCAGTTCGCTGAGCCACTGGCCGGACTCACCGTGCTGCGCGTACTGGAACAGCGGCCCGAGCATCCTCGGCACGCCTTTGATAAACGCGAACCGCTTGCCTTCGAGGTACTCCTTCGGGCACTCCTCGCCGTGAAACTTTGTCAGCGCCGGCTTGTGCTCGAACAGGTCGATCTGCGATGGCGAGCCGGCCATGTGCAGGTAGATCACGGACTTCGCTTTGCCCTGCCCGGTCAGGAACTTCTTCGCCGGTTCGCCCTCGACCGCCCCGGCCACCGAGCCGAGCGCCATCGCGCCGATGCCCAGTCCGGCCTGTCCCAGCAGGTGGCGTCGAGTGATCTGCTGCAGGTTTTGAAATCGCAAATCCATGATCCGCATCCCAGAGTAGGCCGCGTAGATTGCGGCAAAATGGTTCAGCGCCGCATTTCGTGCGGCCTACTGTCGCATCAGAGTTTCGTCGAGGTTCAGCAGCACGTTGGCGACGACTGTCAGAGCCGCGAGTTTCGCTGCGTCGTTGCCTGACTTCTCAGTCGTGCCAGCTTCCGTCAGCAGCTCCTTCGTCGCGTCGGTATCAGCTGCGAAGGCTGTCAGCGTTTCCGTCAACAACGCTGTCAGCTTCCGTAGTTCTGAATCTTCGGGTGATCGCGTCAGAACTCGGCGGAAGCCCGCCGTGATCTGCGAAGCGGCGTCATCGCCCGCTTCGCGCATTCTCAGGGCGAGTGCGCCGGCAGCCTCCACAAAGACCGGATCATTGAGTGTCACGAGTGCCTGCAGTGGCGAATTCGTTCGCACCCGGCGAATCACGCAAACTTCGCGCGAGCCGGCGTCGAAGGTCAGCATCGACGGATACGGACTCGTCCGCCGCCAGAAGGTATAGAGCGCCCGGCGGTAACGGTCGTCACCGTTGCTCGTTTCCCATTTGAGATTGCTGTAGGTCGCCTTCCAGATGCCCGGCGGCTGAGGCGGCATAACGGACGGACCGCCGATTTTGTCCGACAACAACCCGGCGGCCTGCAGTGCCTGATCTCGGACCGTCTCCGCCGGCAGACGAAATCGAGGAGCACGGCTCAGCCAGACGTTCTTTGGATCCAGCTCCTTCGCCTGAGCTGTCGTGGCCGACGACTGCTGGTAAACACGGCTGAGCACGATCGTTCGGCAGAGCTTCTTCAGCGACCAGCGGAGCGGGCCGCGATACTCCGCCGCCAGCCAATCGAGCAGTTCCGGATGCGTTGGCGGAGTGCCCTGCGCTCCGAAGTCTTCTTCCGTTTCAACGATGCCTCGACCGAACAGCCGCGACCAGACTCGATTGACTGCCACTCGCGCGGGCAGCGGATTCTCGGAACTCATCAGCCACCCGGCGACGGCCAGCCGATCCCGCGTTGTTCCCTCCGGCAGCGACCCAAACGCGGTCGGAACAGCCGCCGAGACTTCTTCACCGGGTTGCAGGAAGTTGCCGCGAATCTGAAAGTGCGTCGTCCGTCGACGATTCCCGGGCAGGTCTCGCATGATCGGCGTCGCGACGATCTGTTGCTGCAGAGCTGCCTTTTCTGCATCGATGGCAGCGATCTGCTGTGTGAGTTTCTGAGTCTCGGGCCACTGTTCGGCAAAGGCGTCAATCAACCGTTGAGTCTCTGCTTCCGAACGATCTGCGGCAGCTTTAGCAGCCAGCTCGTTCAGCAGCGTGACTTCCGCAGCCAGCGTCGCAGGATCAGCCGCCGACACCGAGATGCGGAACCGCCCAAGCACCAGCTTGCTCCCATACTGCTGCGAGACGCTGAATTGCAGCTTGTCTGTTTCAGAAACCGTCAGTGGTTCGCTGAGATCGAACACCGCGACGTGAGGTTGCCCGAACTGCGGCGAGACTGCCCAGCCGGTTTCCGTCTTCCCATCGATCGCTGCCGCAACAGGCCAGCCGTTCTGGGAGTAGTCGGCGCGAGAATTCACC
Organism: Planctomycetota bacterium; assembly: GCA_029977045.1. Lineage (GTDB taxonomy): Bacteria > Planctomycetota > Planctomycetia > Planctomycetales > Planctomycetaceae > JAPOLP01. Next base: position 13,187 of record JAPOLP010000010.1, on the reverse strand, counting down.
AACTTGATCTTTCGCGGCGGCTGTCCGTCCTGAAGCAGTTCGACGGTGAGTTCGCTGACGACAAAGTTCGGATCAGCTCCGTTGCGGCCTGGCCCACCCTGTTTCGTTCCCGGCTTCCGACCGAGCGAGTCGTCGGTCAGTGCTTCGATCCGGATTGCGGTCACTTTTTCAGCCGAAGCAGCACTCGTCAGCGAGTAGACGTCGCGTTCGGGAAGAGTCCCGGACACGAGCAGCGAACCATCAGCCTGCACATCGAGCTTCGCGCCGCTTTCCGCCGTTGCAGATTCAAAGGCCAGTGGCGTCCACTGACTCTTCTGAGCGAGCTGCTGTTCCCATTCCGTCCGAGCTTTCGCGAACTCCGGATTCCGTTGCGTTGCCTGACGGTAACTCTTTCGCAGCTCAAGAAGCTGTTCGTTGAGACTTGCCAGCTTGCTCGTCTGCTCTGCCGTCGGCGTTGCCAGCCGCGGCGAATCGTCCGGACGGTCGGCGTCTTCCGTCTGGTTGAACATGTCGAGGAACGAATAGTACTCGTGCTGCGTGATGGGGTCGTACTTGTGCGAGTGGCAGTTCGCGCAGCCCATCGTGAGACCCATCCAGACCTGGACCGTCGTGTTGACGCGGTCTTTGACGGCGGCCATACGGAACTCTTCGTTATCCGTGCCACCTTCGTCGTTGGTCATCGTGTTGCGGTGAAACGCCGTCGCCAGAATCTGATCGGTCGTCGCATCGGGCAGGAGATCGCCAGCCAGCTGCTCGGTCGTAAAGCGGTCGTACGGCATGTCGGAGTTCAGCGCACCGACGACCCAGTCCCGGTAACGCCAGATGTTGCGTGCCTGATCTTTTTCGTAGCCCTTTGTGTCGGCATAGCGAGCCAGGTCGAGCCACATGCGCGCCCAGTGCTCGCCGAACCGGGGCGATTCAAGCAACCGATCGACGAGCTTTGAGATCGCATTCGGCGATTCATCAGCGACAAACGCATCGACTTCTGCGGGCGATGGCGGCAGGCCGGTCAGATCGAGGGACAGTCGGCGAATCAGTGTGGGACGGTCTGCCGACGTCGAGGGCTTCAGACCGTGAGCGGTCATCGCCTGCCAGGCGAAGCGATCGATCGGGTGATCGCTCCATTCAGAACCGTCTGTGGGAACGGGCGGCTGAACGAGGGGCCGGAACGACCAGTGCAGATCGAACTTCGCACCCTGATCTATCCAGCGGCCGATCATCTCAATCTGCTCGGCAGTGAGTTCATGACCGGAGTCCGGCGGCGGCATTTTGAGATCCGCATCGTCGGTCACGAGACGCTGAAACGCCGTGCTCTTTTCGCGGCTTCCCGGAACGATGGCTGCTTCACCGTCATGCAGCTTCGTTGCCGAGGCCTCATCATCAAGCCGCAGTTCCGCCTCGCGAGCCTCGGCATCCGGACCGTGACACGCAAAGCAACTCGCCGAAAGGATTGGCCGGATGTCGCGGGAGAAGTTCACCGAGTCTGAATCGGCGCCCATGCAAACGCTGCTGCTCAACGTCGCCAGGAGGCAGCTCGACACGAGTGTGAATCGAAAAACGCAGCGGAAACTCAAAGTGTCGACGCGGAATGACTGAGGCATGGCACAATTCGCGGCTTCTGCGGAATGGCGAATCTCGGACGGGCAGCTCAGCCCTGACTCCTGAGACGGAAGGAGTCCGCAGCATACCTGAAGCGATTGGCAACCGGGATGGAACGCGCTGGGAAGCCGTCTGCGACTTCAGTGCGTCGACGCGGTCGCGGGGATTTCCGATGGGCGTCGACCAAGCAGCGTCTCAGTCCTCCATACCAGAATACGCCCGTTGCCTCGGTTCGACAGAGAACCGTTACCAGCGGCGACGAACCGGCCCTGCGGATCGATGGCCAGCGAATCGCAGGCCCAGGGCGTGTTGATGATTGAGAGCATCTTCCGGCGCGCGACGTCGAGCGTCATCAGCCGCAGGTTCGATCCGGGATACGTCGAGATGAAGAGCTTCGATCCGTCTGGAGAAAACTCCATCGCACAACACGGTCCGGTATCCGGGACCCGCCACAGTTCCTCACCCGTCGTCACGTTCCAGGCTCGCAGACAGTCATGGTCGCCACTGGTCACGACGAATGATCCGTCCGTCGAAAAGGCCAGTGATCGAATCGGTCCGAGTGTCGGCAGGCGAAGGCGTTCGGAAAACGTTTCTGTCTCGATCAGAACGACCCCGCCTTCGAGTGCGCCACCAGCAGCAAGCAGCGTCTCGTCCGGAGAAGCACTTAACCGCAGGCACGCCGAACCGGGGAGTTCCGGTTCAATCTGCACCCAGCGAGAGACAGTTCCCGCCTGAAGGTCAAACTCAACAACGCGGCCTCCAAAAGCGTGATAGGTTCCCGCCCATGCCCGGCTTCCGTCATCCGAGAGAGAGAGCGATGTGAAGGCACTGCCTTTTCCGGCATCCAGCGTCTGACGTGTTTCGCCGTCAAGCTGATGCACGATTGCCGAATGGTCTGAATTGACTGTCAGTACCGCATGGCCGTCCGAAAGTCGTTCCGCAGCTCGCACAGTTGCTTCGTCACTGACTGGCAACGTCAATCGAAGTCTCGCCGTGGGCAGACCGGAGACATCCCAGAACTGCACGCCGTGGCCAACCGCGACCATGAGGTCCGAACCGTCGCCGGAAAAATCGAGATCGTGAATCGCTCCAGCAGAGACTACCTGCAGAGAATCGGTGGCTTCGGAGATGACCAGAGTCTGCAGAGGCTGGATTGAGACGACCGGCGTTCGACGCCAATCGATTTCGGTCACGGTTTTGTCGAGTGACGGAACACGACTCTGAGGCACTGAATCACCAGTTGGTGTCAGCGAGATTGCCGACTTGCCACTGTCAGTTTCGATGTTGATGTGAATCTCAGCATCCGGAGAGTCGACGATCACAGTCTGTTCTGTCGACTTCAATGACGATCCTGTTCCGGCGCTGCTGGCTGGGACTCCAAAGGCCTGGGCGCTGAGCTGAGGCGAATTGTTATCAGACTGCCGAATCACCAGCGTGATCACGATCCCCAGAATGACCATCGCACTCAGCCAGCCGAGCATTGCGCGATTTCGAGATCGAATCGGCGTTTGACGCAGTGCTGGCAGAACCTGCGTTTCCGATGATGGCGAGAGATCGGTGAGTGGCTCGCCACAGTCAGACAGAGTAAACGGGATCAATGCCTTGATGACGTCGGCCATCGATTGGAAGCGGTCTTCCGGTCGTTTGGCGACCATTTTCTGGAAGACGTCGTTCAGGCCGGCTGGAACCGAAGGCAGCAGCGTTTCGAGCTGCGGTGCAGGGTCGTCCCGATGTGCGAAGAGGATTTTCGTTACCGAGTTACCGGAGAAAACCTGTTTCCCGGAGAGCAGCCAGGCCAGCGTGCAGCCCAGGCTGTAGATATCAGACCGCGGATCAACCGACCGCGAATCGACCGCCTGCTCGGGCGACATGAAATCGACAGTGCCCAGGACCAGACCTGTTTCAGTCAGAGGATGGTCCTGATCGAGTGATTCACCGGCCAGTTGCACAAGCCCGAAGTCGAGAACCTTGATCTCTCCCGCTTCCGTGAGGAACAGGTTCGACGGTTTGACGTCTCGATGGATCAAGCCTTGTTCGTGTGCGTGCCGCAAGCCACGTGCTGCGTCGACGACGATCCGACAGGCTTCCTCGGGTTGCAGCGGGCCATTTGCCTGTATCCACGTCTGCAGATCGCTGCCTCGCAGAAACTCCATCGCCAGGAATGTACGACCGTCGCTAAGGCGGCCAGCATTCAGAACACTCACAATGTTTCTGTGTGACAACCGTCCGACGGCGTGCATCTCGCGCTGCGATCGGTCGATCGCTTTGGCGTCGTTCGACCGGGATTCCTTGAGCACCTTGATGGCGCACTCTCTCCCCAGGTCGTGATCAATTCCCAGGTAGACGGTCCCCATGCCACCTTGTCCGATGACGGTGACGATCTCGTACTTGTCGATCGTGTTCGGAACGGTGGCATTCACGGAGTGGTTTGATTTGCGGCCCGGCGAACCGGCGACCTGATCTGGGCCATCGCCAGTCTGCGGCATCATTTTCAGGCGATTGATCGTAACTGTGTCTGCAACTTTGCCGCCAAGTTCGATCGTGTCCCGGTCGGACGCCTTGAGCCATGGCAGGCAAAGGTCGTCGACGGATAGAAACGACATCGTCAACCGCTGACATGCGCCGCAGTACTCGAGATGGTCGGCGACAAGCTGGTCCTGTTCGTCATCCAGTTCGCCAGTGAGAAACTGGTGAATGACGTCGTCGGTCAGGCACTGTACATCGTCTTCTTTCGCCGGATCGCCCATCAGTATTTCCTGGAACGAATCATCCTGCTTTCCGACTCAGTGCCCGATCCGCAGTGGTCATTCCTGACCCGCAAACGGATAGTCATCAGAGATGGACTGAATCACCTGCCTCAAGCGATCTGCCACCGTCCACCGAGCCTTGTAGACTTTAGATACTCCAACCTCTTCACGGTCCGCCGCTTCTTTAGGCGAGGCACCGTTCATCGTCAGTTCGAACAGTTTCCACGCAGACTCAGACACTTCATCGCGAACCTGACGCATAGCCTGTTTGACGACCCAATCGTTGTATTCGTCTTCCCATTCTCCGAGCGTTGTCCTCGCTTCGATTTCCCGCAACACATCACCGTCTAACCGACCGCGGGTTTCTTTCTGCTTGCGATCAAAGTGCTGTTTGATTTCGTTGCGCGTGATCTGCCCGATCCAGCCACCGAATGAACCGAGACTCGAGTCGTATTTCAGCCCTTTGACGTACCGGAACACTCGCCAGAAGACCTCCTGAGTGATCTCTGTGGCGTCCTGCTCGGCAACCCGCTTACGACAAAACTCGCAAATTAAAGGGCCATACTGGTCGACGAAGCGCTCCCAGACTTTCTGGTCGATCGCATCGTCCTGCAGTCCTTCCAGGATGCTGATTCGAGTCAATGGCCAGTAACGGCAGGGTTCGTCAATCGAAGCCGTACTGTCAGGCTGCGACTCGGTATACCCCGCGGCCTCCGATTTCTTCCGCAGGATTTTGAGATCGATCTCAGAATCGGTGTCTGGAATTCTGGTAGCCATATCCCCGGTGACTGCTTGAGAAATCCGAAAGACGCTGAACTAAACGACGCGTCCATCGGCTGACTGAGAAAAGTGCCTGAAACCTAGACGAAAAAAAACGTCTGCTCGGCTGTCTTCCTGAGGAGCCAGTCGCGAGCTTCATCATCCAGAAACTCAGCCCGTTCGCGGATCGCCCGGATCGATGCCGGGTAATTATTGACGCCCTGGATTTGATATGGGCAGTCGCTGGCCCACATGCACCGCTGCGGCCCGTAGGCTTCGACGACTTCCCGGATCATCGGCAGCAGGTCGTCGTGCGGCGGCTTCTTCAGTCCCAGCGCGTAGTACGCCGAGACTTTGACGCGGACCGTTGGGTGCTCAGCGAGATCCAGCAGAGCCTGCAGCTCCTGCGTCCGGATCCGACCGTCGACGCCGACTCGACCAAAGTGGTCAATCACGACCGGCGTACTGGGGAATTTCTCGCACATCCGACCGACGTCCGGCAGGTCGCTCGGGTTGATGAGGCAGCACATGTTCTGCCGTGTTTCAGCCGCCGTTCGCCACATTTCCTGCATCCCCGCGTCCTTGAGCCAGGTTTCCTGGCCAAGAATCGACGGAGTAATACGGAAGCCGGTCACGCCATGCTTCAGCAGATCCCGCATCTGCTTTCCGGTGCCCGTCTTCCGCGAGTCGATCATCCCGACGACGCGGAACCGGTCCGGGTGGCGATGGTACGCGTCGACGAGATACGAGTTATCGAACCCGTGATAAATACTGTGCTGAATCAGAACGACCCGGTCGACGCCTTCCGGGCCGGCAATGGCCATCAGCTCGTCGTCGGTAAAGCTGGGCGGGTCGAGATCCGCGACAGTCTGCCCCTTCGCCAGCGGATAGTCTTTGTCGTCCGGAGGCCAGATATGCGAATGGGCGTCGATGAAGCCCGGCTTCCCGGACGCGGCCTTGTCGGCTGCTGAGGCGTCGGTCGCCGTTCCATCGAATTTCAGCCCACTAACTGCGAGGCCTGCCGCCGCGATGCCAGCAGCCGAACTGATCAGGTCTCGGCGCGAGACCTTGCCGTTGTCGGTCATGTCGTAGCTCTCAATCGGATTCGCGCTTCATCCGCTGGCCCGCGGGTGCGTGATTTTTCCCAGCGGTGATCAGACTGGCAACGCTCTTTTGGCCCCTGCGGGGAAACTCGTGCAGGATTTTGCAGAGAATCCGCAATTCAAGGTGACGCGCGATCACCGTTTTGGCCCGCTCGACGCCTTTTCCTCCGTTCAATAGGCTACCCGAATCTCTGCACGACCGACTTCAAACCGCAGCTGCAATCCCACTGAGTCCACTATGCCTGACCACCAGGAACCGTCCGAATCGACGAACCCGCAGGTTGACCTGCCGCGCATTGAAGCTGCCGTTCGCGAGATTCTCGCCGCGGTCGGAGAAGACCCGAACCGCGACGGACTGCTCGACACGCCTGGCCGCGTCGCCCGAATGTACGCCGAGCTTTTCAGCGGCCTGCATCTGGAACCGGGCCGGCATCTGGAACGCGTGTTCGAGGAAACTTACGACGAGATGGTTCTCGTCCGGGACATCAGCTTCAACAGCATGTGCGAGCATCACCTGCTGCCGTTCATGGGCGTTGCTCATGTCGGGTACATCCCGAACGGCAAGGTCGCCGGCCTCAGCAAGCTGGCTCGCGTTGTCGAGGAAGTCTCGAAACGCCCACAGGTCCAGGAACGCATGACGCACACCATTGCCGACCTGATGTCTTCCGAACTGAACGCGAAGGGCGTCATCGTCGTCCTGGAAGCCGAGCACACCTGCATGACGATCCGCGGCATCCGTAAGCCAGGCAGCCTGACAATCACCAGCGCCGTCCGCGGCCTGTTCCGCACCAGCGACTCAACCCGCGACGAAGCGATGGCCCTGATCCACTCTAAAGCCTCGCGACTGATCTGACTGAATCGATCGGTGATTCACACCGTTGACAGATTCCGTTTCAGCTCGGCCATCGTTTCACGCTGGCGTTTCTCAACGAAGGCTCGTGCTTTGGCAACTCGCTGAGCGGCGGCTTGCGGGTTCGTGGCGAGATCGAGGACGGCAGGGACGATCTTCTTGTGATCATCCGGCTGGTCGAGATCGAAGAGCCAGTCACCCAGGCCGATGTCCCGCCACATAAAGCCTTTGCTGGTCTGCTCCTTGAAGCGGCAGACGATCGCCGGGATGCCGTTGCCGAGGGCCATGATCGGTGAGTGCATCTCGCTGCCGAACAGGCCGGCACTGCGGACGTACGTGCTCAACGCTTCGTCGGTCAGCCAGAAGTTCTCACGCCAGACGACCCGCTTCTTCACGTCGGCCGGCAGCTTGTCGAGAAACATCTCTTTGCCGACGGCCATCTGCGTCATGTCTTCCGGGCAGAGCAGCACCTTCAGCGGCGTCTCGCGAACGACGGCGATGATCGCTTCGCGCAGAACCGCGTGGTCGTGCTCCTTCATCTTCTCGTTGTAAGCGTGCCGTTCAGGATCGAGCTTCCGCTTCTTCGACGGAATCAGCCAGTAGGGCGAGTACCGCAGTCGCGACAGGCAGCACAGGAACTTGCCCTCTTCGAGCCCGTTCGCCTTGAGAAACGCATCTGCCCGATCGTCGTCCCGCAGGTCACAGGCAAACGCGCCGTCCGGACCGAACTCCATGATCGGGCAGTTCACTCCCTGCTGCTTTGCGAACTCCAGCGAGACCGAATCGCGGAAGTAGATGAACTTCGCCTGGCTGAGCAGCTCTTTGCGATCGGCATCCCAGAAATCTCCATACGTGATGCCGTAAACGCCGAACGGCTTGCCAACGTGTTTCACCCACGACGCGACATCACGCGCGGCAACGAGCGACGGCCCGGACCCGTGGAGCAGAAAGTCCGCCCACTCGATCGCCTCAGCCAGATCCGCGTTCGATGCCTTGCCGTCGTCGCCGATCCGTCCTTTGACGATCTTCAGCATCGGAAACCGGTGATGCTCCATCGCCGCGACTTCGTCCGAAAGATCGTACGACGCCCACAGAATGACCTCGGCATTGGGAATGTGCTTCTCGATCAACGCCAGCACACCCGGCGTGTGAGCGATGTCCCCGATATTCACCACCTGCCACGAAGACCGCAGCAGAATCCTCGGTGCCCGACCACTTTCGGCGGCGGAACACGCTGTTGCCATCGCGGCGGCCAGTGTTGATTTCAGAAAGTCTCGTCGCTGCATGATGCCCTCAGGTTGTCGTGCGTACTGCCCGGATTGCTGGTGATCGTGTTCTTTCAGGAACCAGGTACTGCTGAGCCAGAGTCCCAGCCTACCGCGTCTTCTTCAGCGGGAACTTCTCGCCAGCGAGGGCTCGTTTGGCAAAGGCTCCCCAGAACGGTGTCGGTGTGTAGCTCCAGTCGGAAATCATGATCGGTGATGCCTTCGGGTGCAGGCACCAGCCGGCCCAGTTCAGACGATGCTTCTGGATAAAGCCCAGCATGTCCGGCACCCACGTGTAGGGATCCTCCTGATCGGCTTCCGGGATGAAGCTCATCTTCGTGATGTCGGCTCCGCATTCGCCGACGAAGATCGGGTACTTCGCCGCCGTAGCCAGCACCTTTTCTTCCCAGCCGGTGTGCCAGTTATAGGTGTGCCACGAGTACATGATGCCGTTGCCAGTTCGATCTTCGAGAGCGTAGCCGTCAGCGATTCCCGACAGGTCGTTACACCAGAAGACGCCGCCGGCGATGATCACGTTGCGGGCTCCAGTCGAACGTACCGCGTCAACAAGCCCCTGCATTCCGACGGACTCGAACCCGCGGTTCTTGTTTTTCTCCTCGTCGGTCAGAAACGCCGACTCGTCGATCCCCTTCGCTTCGTCGATCCAGCCGCCGTTGCGCCAGACGTCCCAGCTCACGCCGTGTGGTTCGTTAAACACGTCGAACAGGACCGCCGGATGATCCTTGTACTCAGCCGCGAAGTCTTTCCAGAACGCGGCGTGCTCGGCCTTCGGAGCCCGGAAGCGGTGCAGGTCGATCGCGACGTACGCGCCGCGGTTCGCCGCCAGCCTGATGATCTGATCGAGAATCTCGCGATACTCCTTTCCGCCGTCTTTCTGATAGTCGCTCTTCCCGTACCAGAAGGCCTCGTTCATCGGCACGCGCACGCAGTTAGACTTCCACTCGTCAATCGCGACAACGACCGACTTGATGACCTGCCGATCCTGCGGCAGCGTTTCGAGCCCTCCGGCATTCACACCCTGCAGCCAGACTTCCTTACCGCCGCGATCGTGCAACCGGTTTCCGACGACGCGCAGCTCACTCGGCCAGCGAGACCGATTCGGTTCTTCCGGCGGCACGTACCGGGCTTTGATCTCAGCCTCACGCTGCTTCGCGGCGGCCAGCAACTGAGCTGGATCGGTTGGCTTGAGCACTAAGTCGTCGAGATCGAACGTGCCCGCCTGCACCTGAAACAGGCTCGGCATGAGCACCAGAGTCAGCGCGTGATCGGGTACGAGGAAACTCGTCCGGCGCTCGACCCAGCCGTCCGTATCCTTCTGCGAGTACGGCGGCGAGGGACTGCCGACCTTCGTCCCGTCGATGCCTTTCAGTTCGAGCATGATGCGGGCATCAAACCACGGCGACGTACCCTTCTTCAGACCGGTCACACGCTGCCGCCAGCTCAGCTCCAGAGCCTCCGTACCTGCGGGGATGTCGAACGTCCGGTAGGCCATGACCATCGAACCGGGCTTCGGCGAGGTCATTCGCAGGAAGTGATTGCCGCCTTCCGACTCCCAGCTCCCGCCTTCCTTGAGCCGCCCCCAGTCATCCGGCCAGCCGTCCTGCTTTTTGACATCGGTCTCGAAGTCGCCATTCGTAATCAGCGACCCGTGCTGCTGCAGAATCGCCGCTGCTTTGTCACGTCGCTTTTTCGCATCCGCTTCCAGCTTCGCCAGCCGCGCGACCGCTGCCGTATCGGAGGCTTCGCGAATCGGTCCGGCATCGACGGCTCGCAGTACGACATCGTCGAGATCGAACGTCCCAGCCGCGACCTCAAACAGGCACGGCATGAACTTCAACGTCGTCGCGCCTTCCGGCACCAGGAAGCTCGTCCGTTTCTCGACCCAACCAGCGGTATCTCGACCCGACGCCGGAGCAGACGGTGTCGGCGTCACCTTCTTGCGATCGCGATCCAGAAACTCCATCAGAATGCGTGCATCGAACCACGAGTTCTTTCCGACCTTCAGCCCCGTAATCCGCTGCCGAAACGAAAGTTCGATCGCTTCAGCGCCCGCAGGAATCGCAATCTCCTGATAGAGCATCACCATCCTGCCGGGCGAGGTACTCGTCAGCCTGACAAAGTGGTTCCCGTCTTCGGTAACCCACTCCCCGCCCGGCTTCACCGTCGCCCACCCATCCGGCCAGTTGTCGCTGTCACGGTCCGTCTCGAAGTCGCCGTTCGGCTTGAGTTCTCTTCCAACGACCGCCTGACTGGCAGCCTCGTGCGGGAACAATCCTGCCAGAAACGCCAGCAGCAGCGAGCCTCGAACAAACCAGAACGAACGAGTGTTGCCCATGATGCAGTTCCGTGTTGAACGGTTAGGAACGAAGTCGAGGCCGCCGACAGAGCCAGCAGCTTGGGGAAGTTCTGGCAGGAAGATCGCAGGTTTGACCCCAACGGGGTCAGAGAACAAAGCCTGGGGTCAGCGGCGCAGCCGCGCCACCTCAGGTAGACGATCGATACGAACATCGAACCCTGAAAGGGTTCCAGAAACCAGGTGTGGAGCGTGCAACCCTTTCAGGGTTGACGGATTTGTCTTTCAGGTTTCCTGGGGTGCGCTGCGCGACCCCAGGCTCTGTTCTGCAACCGCGTTGCGGTTGGGACACGACTGCAGTCGGTTGAGAGTCTATTCTTCCCGTACGAACTTCCGTAGCTGGTCCCCGCGACTTCCCGCCTATCCGCACTCGCCGCCGTTCATTCGTCAGGAAAGACGACGATGACTCAAAACGCTTCCAATCCCCGCCGTGAGTTTCTGAAGACTGTTGCTGCCGGAGCCGTGCTCGGCCAAACGAGCCTGGTTCTCGCAGACGAACAGGCGGCTACAACGAGCGCAGCATCCAACGCCGGCGCGCCCGACATAGTGCGCGGCGAGGTTCTCCGCACCGGCGGCACTCTGACCGCAGATGGAAGTCACTTCAGCGAAGCAGTTCGAGCGATCCCGGTTGCGGGCCGATCGCAGGTCATCGTCTGCGGTGGCGGGCCGGCCGGATTTGCGGCGGCACTGGCGGCAGCTCGGGCTGGGACGGAAGTGCGGTTGATCGAAGGCGCCGGCTGCCTCGGCGGAATCTGGACCGCGGGGCTGTTGACTAAGATTCTCGACGCCGGCAACAAGACAGGCATCATGGCCGAGCTGCTGCGGCTGTTTGCTGAGCGGGGCAGTTCAGTGGCTCGAGACACGACCGGCACGGTTTACGATCCGGAAGTCGCCAAGCTGGTGCTCGAAGAACTGCTCGTCGAAGCCGGCGTGAAGATTCTGCTGCACACTCGCGTGGTCGGAGCGGTCACGAATGCGCAGAACCGGCTGGCAGCGATCGTCACCGAATCCAAATCCGGCCGGCAGGCGTGGGTCGCGGATCGGTTTATCGACTGCACCGGCGACGGCGACCTGGCGGCTCAGGCGGGCTGCCGGTTTGAGCTGGGAGTCGGCAGCGACTGCACCTGCCAGCCGATGTCGATGCTCGCGCTGCTGACGGGCGTCAATCCAGACGCCGTCCGCGAGTTCATTCGCGAAACCGCTTCGTCCGCCAAGCCAAAGCTGCTGCAGTTGATGGAAAACGCCGGGATCAACCCGTCGTACCGCGGCCCAACGCTGCGGCACCTGCACAGCGGCATCTTCTCGATCATGACCAACCACGAGTACGGAGTCTCCGCGTTCGACAACCAGGCGATCACCGACGCGACGATCCGGGCGCGGCGCGAGATTCACGAGATCATCTCTGGCCTGCGAAAAATCGGCGGCCCGTGGAAGGATATCGCCATCGTGGCCACTGCCGAGCAGATCGGTGTGCGTGAAGGCCGCCGCATTCGAGGCCGCTACGAGGTCACCGCCGAGGACCTGGCAAAGGGCCTGCAACATCCGGAAGCCGTCTGTCGCGCGACGTTCCCGATCGACGTTCACGCACTCTCGACGGCAGGCAACAAAGAGGTCGACCGCAACTTCAAATCCTGCGGCCTGAAACCGTACGACATCCCGTATCCAGCCCTGGTCGCCGCCGATGTCGACGGCCTGCTGCTGGCTGGTCGCTGCATCAGCGGCGACTTCATCGCCCACTCCAGCTACCGAGTCACCGGCAACGCAGTCCCGTTGGGAGAAGCCGCCGGCCTCGCCGCCGCCAGGTCGATCTCCGCCGGAGTCCTGCCACACGAACTTACGTGGAACCAGGTTGCTCCGACTACCTGACGGTCGGCTCAGAGTGGGCCTTGCCGCTCAGCCCAGCGCAGTGCCGCGTGGAGCGTCTGCCGCTGCGAAACTGTCGATTGCTGATCTGGTCGGCAACGACGGAACGGCGCCGGCCTGCTGGACTGACAGAGCGGCAGCGGTATTCGCGAAGCGGGCAGCTTCAAGCAGTGTTCGGCCTTCGGACAGAGCAACTGCCAGCGTCCCGTTGAAGCAGTCTCCCGCAGCGGTCGCGTCGACGGCGTTGACGGCGTATGGAGCAATAAGACTTGGGTCCCCAACGGAATCGCGAACGATGCAGCCTCGTTCGCCGCGAGTGATCACGACGCTGCGGCTGCCCTTCTGCTGCAGTTGCTCGCACCAGATGCAGACGTCTTCCAGATCTTCGAGCACGTCCCAACCGCTGAGAAACGTTGCTTCGGTTTCGTTCGGAGTCAGCACGTCGACGAGTTTCAGGATGTCGGGATTACGGACTTCCTCGCACGCTGGCGCAGGATTCAGGACCGTCGTCAGACCGTGTTCCTTCGCGCGGCGCAGGCCCGCGATGACGGTTTCGATCGGCGATTCGAGACAGGCGACAAAGACTTTTGCGGATTCGAACCACTCGTCCGCGACCGCGGCGACGTC